>JBOGYN010000131.1:0-7185 GCA_050696855.1 Solirubrobacteraceae bacterium
CAGGCGGCGATCGACGCGCACGGGCTGTGCGCGGCCGCGGCTGAGCACCGCACCGGCGTCGTGCCCCTGACCGAGGCCTCGGTGGCGATCGCGGTCTCGTCTCCCCAGCTCGTGGCGGCGTTTGCCGGCTGCCGGCAGATCATTGATCAGATCAAGGCCCTGGCTCCGATCTGGAAGAAGGAAGAGGGCGCGTGGGTGGACGGCGTGAAACCGAGCTGAGGGCGCTGCCCTCGGTCCACGAGCTGGCCGAGACCCTGGACGCCCCGCACGCGCTCGCGGTGGCTGCCGCCCGGCGGGCGATCCAGGAACAGCGTTCATTATTGATTGCCGAGGCCGACGCCACGGTGAGCATCTGGCAACGCGCCCGCGGTCACTTGGCCGCCCTCGCATCCCCGTCCCTGCGCAACGTCGTCAACGCCACCGGCGTGATCATCCACACCAACCTCGGGCGCGCCCCCCTGTCGGCGGATGCGCGAGCCGCCGTGGCCCGTGCGGCGGCCGGCTACTCGAACCTCGAGCTCGACCTGGCGTCGGGCGAGCGGGGTTCGCGTCATGACCACGTCGGCGAGCTATTGCGCGAGCTGACCGGCGCCGAGGCGGCGATGGTGGTCAACAACGGCGCCGGCGCCGTGCTCCTGGCCGTCGCGGCCCTGGCCGGGGCGGGGCGTTCGGTGATCGTCTCCCGGGGCCAGCTGGTCGAGATCGGAGGGGGCTTTCGGATCCCGGACGTGATCGCGCAGGCGGGCTCGGCGATGGTCGAGGTCGGGACGACCAACCGCACCCATCCCCAGGACTACGAGCGGGCCCTGGCCACCAGCCGGCTGCCCGTGGGGGCGATCCTGCGCGTGCATCAGTCCAACTTCCGCACCCAGGGCTTCGTCGCCGAGGTGAGCCTCGAGACCTTGACCGGCTTGGGCGTCCCGGTCATCGACGACATCGGCTCCGGAGTGCTGGCCGACGCGACCGAACTCAGCGTCCTCGGTGACGAGCCCGACCTGAGGGGGTCGATCGCCGCCGGGGCGGCCCTGGTCTGCTGCTCGGGCGACAAGCTGCTGGGCGGCCCCCAGGCGGGGTTGGTGCTCGGAACCGCGGCCGCGGTCGCCGCTGCCCGCGGGCATCCGTTGGCCCGGGCCCTGCGCATCGACAAGCTCTCCCTGGCCGCCCTGGAGGCGACGCTCAGGCACTACCACGACCCCGTCGCGGCCCGCCGCGAGATCCCGGTGCTGGCCATGCTCGACGTCGGCGAGGCCGAGCTGGGAGCTCGCGCGCAGCGTCTGGCGAGCGCGATCGGCTCCGACGCCGAGCTGATCCGGATCGCTTCCCGCGCCGGTGGGGGCGCCCTTCCCCTGGCCGAGCTCGAGGGTCCGGCGGTCGCCCTGTCGGACCAGATCGAGCCGACTCGGCTCGCCGCCCGGCTGCGCAACGGCGAGCCGCCCGTGATCGCTCGCGTCCACGACGGCCGCCTGGTGCTCGATCCGCGTACGCTGACCGAGGACGAGGTCGAGGTCGTGGCGGCGGCGGTGCGCGGAGCGCTGCCGACCGGATGAGCCGGGCGCCGCTGACGCTCGGGACCGCCGGCCACATCGACCACGGCAAGTCGGCCCTGATCCGGGCGCTCACCGGGGTCGATCCCGACCGTCTGCCCGAAGAGCGCGATCGGGGCATCTCGATCGAGCTGGGCTACGCGAGCTTGGAGCTGGACTCGGGCGCGCGGCTCTCGATCGTCGATGTCCCCGGCCACGAGCGGTACGTCCGCACGATGGTGGCCGGCGCGACCGGGATCGATCTGTACCTGATGGCGATCGCCGCCGACGACGGCGTGATGCCCCAGACGCGCGAGCATGCCGCCGTGCTGCGGGCGCTCGACGTCGGCCGCGGAGTCGTCGCGATCACCAAGTCAGACCTCGCCGACCCCGAACTGGCGGCCCTCGAGGCGGGCGAGCTGCTGCCCGGCGCCGAGATCGTGCCCGTCTCGTCACGTACCGGGGCGGGGCTGGTGCAACTGCGGGCGGCGCTGGACCGCGCCGTCGCCGAGGTGACCAGCCGGGCCCAATCCGCTGCCGCCGATCCGGCGCGACTGCACGTCGATCGGGTGTTCACGATCCGGGGCGCCGGCACCGTCGTGACCGGGACGCTGTGGTCGGGCACGATCGCCCGGGGCGATTCGGTGGCGCTGCTCCCGGGCGCGCGCCGAGCCCGCGCCCGGGAGGTCCAGGTCCACAACGCGGTCGTGGAAACGGCGCAGGCCGGCCAGCGCGTGGCCGTCAACCTCGGTGGGGTCTCGGTCGATCAGGTCCAGCGCGGCGATGTCCTGACCGACGCCGGCAGCGGGCTCCGGGAGACGTTCCTGCTCGATGCCGAGCTTCAGTTCGAGGATCGCGACCCTGAACACGGCGCTCGGGTGCAGATCCATCACGGCACCCGGGAGTCACCGGCCCGCCTGAGCTGGCTCGGGGGGCGCTTCTGGCAGGCCCGCCTCGAGCAGCCGCTGATCGCGGCGGGCGGGGACCGCCTGGTGGTGCGCCAGATCGCGCCCCCGGACACGCTGGGCGGGGGCCGTGTGCTCGACCCGCACCCCCGCAAGCACGGACCCAGCCGGGATCTGCTGACCAAGCTCGGGCGCCTGTCCCGGGGCGAGGCCCCGGCCCCGGCCGCCGAGCCCGAGCCGGCGGCCAAGGCGCCGCCGGTGCCCCGACCCGAGCCGGTGCCGCTGCCACCGTCGGCGCTCGAGCTCGAAGCGCGTTTGCGCGCGGCCGGCTTCGCACCCCCGCTGGACGCCGAGCTGGATGACGAGGATCTCGCCGCCTTGCGGGCCGCCGGCCGCGCCGTCCGCGTCACCCGCGCATTGCACTTTCACCCCGAGCGCCTGGCCGAGATCCGCTCGATCGTAATCACCACCGCCGGCCGCCACGAGGGCGCGATCACGATCGCCCAGTTGCGCGACGAGCTCGGGACGTCGCGCAAGTTTGCCCAGGCCCTGCTCGAGCATTTCGACGCCGAGCGGGTCACGATCCGCCGCGGCGACGCCCACCACCTGCGCCGCCGGGCGGTAGGCTGACAGCCATGCCCACATGCCTCGTCACCGGCGGCGCCGGCTTCCTCGGATCACATCTCTGCGAAGAGCTGCTGCGCCGCGGCAACCGGGTGATCTGCGTCGACAACCTCGAGACCGGCTCGCTGGCCAACATCGAGCACATCCGCTCCCCGGACTTCGTCCACAAGAGCATCGACATCATCGAGCCGTATTTCGTCGACGAACCCGTCGACTCCGTCTTTCACCTCGCGTCGCCGGCGTCGCCGATCGACTACCTGCGACTCCCGCTGCACACGCTCAAGGTCGGGTCCTACGGCACCCACCACACGTTGGGGCTGGCCAAGCGCCACCGGGCTCGTTTCCTGACCGCTTCGACCAGCGAGGTCTACGGCGATCCCAAGGTCCACCCGCAGCCCGAGAGCTACTGGGGACACGTCAACCCAATCGGGCCCCGCGGCGTCTACGACGAGGCCAAGCGCTACGCCGAAGCGCTGACGATGGCCTACCACCGCCAGCAGGGAGTCGACACCGCGATCGTGCGCATTTTCAACACCTACGGCCCGCGCATGCGTCCTCACGATGGCCGGGCGATCCCGACCTTCCTGCGTCAGGCCCTCCAGGACCGGCCGATCACCGTGTTCGGCGACGGCTCGCAGACGCGCTCCTTCTGTTATGTCGATGACCTGATCCGGGGGATCATCGACCTCTCGGAGTCCGGGTACCACGATCCGGTCAACATCGGCAATCCGGTCGAGTTCACGCTGCTGGAGCTGGCCAAGGCCGTGATCGAGGCCACCGGGTCGAGCTCGGAGATAATCTTCGAGGCGCTCCCCACCGACGATCCCCAGGTCCGTCAGCCCGACATCACCCTCGCGCGTGAAGTGCTCGGCTGGGAACCGGAGGTCAAGCTCGCCGAGGGCCTGCGCCGCACGCTCGAGCACTCCGGAGTGCAGGCGCTGGTCGGCGTGGCGCGCTGAGCCCGGGGGCCGTGCTGGCCTGACCGTAACTTTGGCTTCACGCTACCGTTACAGATGGGAGGGGGAGGTTTTTCCGGGCCCCTGGACGGCAAATGCTCGACCAAGACGAGGCAACCCGACAGCGGACCAGCGGCTCCCATCACGGTGCCCCGCGAACCCCGCTGCCTGAACGCGACGTCCGGCGCAAGCGTCCGCCCCTGATCATGTTCCTGCTCCGGCTCGAGACGCTGAGGCGTCTGGTCCGGGTGGCCTCCCTGCTCCTGCTCGACCTGGGCGGAGTGGTCGCGGCGCTGTTCACGGCGATGGCGCTCAAGCTCGCCCTGCTGGGTACCTTCACCGTCCACGACGCCTGGGGCGACGTGCACCAATCGATCGCGTTTGCCTATCTGGTGACGGTGCTCATGTTCGCGCGCGTCGACCTGTACGCGGATCGGCCCCGCCGGCCCGGCCTGGCCCGGATCGCCTCAGCTCTGTTCCAGGCCACCGTGATCGCACTCGTGTTCGCGCTCGCCAACGGCAAGCACTTCTCGAGCTACTACATCTTCTACGGCTCGCTGTTCTTCGGGGTCGCCTACCTGGCCGCGTTGCGCTCGCTCTACACCCGGATCACCGGCCTGCTGCTGCAACGGGCCGGCTATCGCCGCCGCGCCCTCCTGGTCGGCTCCGGAGACCACATCGAGGCCGTGGCCCACGCGCTGGCCGGACCGACGCGCACGCACGTGGACGTGGTCGGCTTCGTGTCGCTCGTGCCCCGGCCTGAGAACGGGCTGCGCTCACTGGGCAAACTGAGCGAGCTGGGCACGATCCTGACCCGCGAGCGGGTGGACGAAGTGGTGATCGCCGACCCCGACTTTCCCCAGGAGCGGGCGGTCGACCTCGTCGATCGATGCCACCAGCGCTGCGTGACCGTCCACGTAGTCCCGTCGACGATGGAGATCCTGATCGACCGGGCCGAGTTCGTGCCCGGCGAGTCGGTACCCCTGTTCACGCTGCGGCCCCCGGTATTCGACGGGATCCAGTACGCGCTCAAGCGGAGCTTTGACCTGATCCTTTCCAGCCTGATGCTGCTCGTGCTCGCCCCGGTCCTGCTGGCCGTCGCGGCCGGCGTCAAGCTCACCTCGCGCGGCCCGATGATCTACCGCTCGATGCGTCCCGGCATGGCCGGCCGTCCGTTTTACTGCTTCAAGTTCCGCACCATGCTCGCCGACGCCGACAAGGCCCAGGACGACCTCGAGGGCCTCAACGAGCTCACCGGGGCGCTGTTCAAGATCCGCGACGATCCCCGCCTGACCCCGATCGGACGGACCCTGCGCCGCTTCTCGCTCGACGAGCTGCCCCAGCTGCTCAACGTGGTCCGCGGCGAGATGTCGCTGGTCGGCCCCCGGCCCCTGCCGATGCGCGACTTCGAGCGCCTCGAGGAATGGCACAAGAAGCGCTACCTCGTGCTGCCCGGGATCACCGGGCTTTGGCAGGTATCGGGCCGCGCCGAGCTCGAGTTCGACGATCTCGTGCGACTTGACTTCCTGTATCTCGAACGGTGGTCGATCTTCCTGGATCTTTCGATCCTGCTCAAGACGATCCCCGCCGTACTCACCCGCCGCGGCGCTTTCTAAGACCGCGGCCTCGGCGCCGCCCTGTAGGCTCCCGCCCCGCCATGCCCCCGACCGACCGCTTCGTCATCTCCTTCGCCGCCGAGCCGCCGCAGGAGACCCTGCCCTATGGCCGCTGGGCCGACACGCTGCGCGAGTACTTCCTCGCCGCCTGCCAGGAGATCGATTCTGAAGGCGAGGACTTGGGCGAGACGGGCGACGTTTCGTGGTTCCCGGACCGGACCTACGCCGAGCGGACCTTCGTGCCCGCCGTGGCCCGGACGACCACCGGCTATGAGCTGTTCGGCTTCGTCTCTTTCAGCGAGGGCTCGGGCGGCGGCCCGACCGAGTTCGAGGCCCGCGCGGACTTCACCACCGAGCTCGCCGAGGCCAACCCGGACTGGAAGCTCGACCTCAACGATGACGTCGTGGCCAGCTGGCGCGGCGAGGACGGCAAGCGCGCCGAGATGACGCTCGTGTGGGGCGTGCCGATGGTCCCGGGCGGCGCGGTGGTGACCGCCGAGCTGGCCAACCTGGCCGTCGACCAGTGCGAGCTGATCGACGAGCGCTTCACGCTCCTGGCCGCCGACAACTACCGTGGGGACTATCTCGAGGTCAAGCTGTGGGACAAGCGTGGCGAGGAGCTGGCCGCCGAGTCGCTCTACGTCGAGGACGACGCGGATTCAGACGACGAGGCCGGCTCGGCCGAGGAAGCCAGTCCGGCCGAAGACGCCTGAGCCGGGGCCGCGCCGGTCAGCGCGACCGGCAGCCGCGTGCGGATCTCCTGGTCGGTGAGCGGGTAGTGGCAGGCGGCGATGCCCGTCGCGCCCTTGCGCTCCAGCGGCGGCTCATCCTGGGAACAGCGCGGCTGGGCCTTGGGGCATCGGGTGTGAAAGCGGCACGCCGAGGGCGGGTTGGCGGGGCTCGGGACGTCGCCGGTGAGCAGCTGGCGCTCGCGCTTGGTCCCCGTAGGATCGGGCACCGGCACCGCGGACAGCAACGCCCCGGTGTAGGGATGACGAGGGGCGCGGTAGAGCTCGTCGCTGGGGGCGAGCTCGACGACCTTGCCCAGGTACATGACCGCCACGCGGTCGCACATGTGGCGTACGACCGACAGGTCGTGGGCGATGAAGATCAGCGTCAGACCCAGGTCACGTTGCAGCCCGCGCAGCAGGTTGAGCACCTGAGCCTGGATCGAGACGTCCAGGGCCGAGACCGGCTCGTCGGCGATCAGCAGCTTGGGCTCGAGTGCGATCGCCCGGGCGACCCCGATCCGCTGACGCTGGCCGCCGGAGAACTCGTGGGGATAGCGGTTGTAGTGCTCGGGGTTCAGACCCACGCGATCCATCAGATCCTGAACCTTGCGCTTGCGCTCCCCGCCGCCCGTGTGCATCCCGTGGATGACGAACGGGTCGGCGATGATCGAGCCGACCGTCTTGCGCGGGTTCAGCGACGAGTACGGGTCCTGGAACACCATCTGCATGTCGCGGTGCAGCGCCTTGAGGTCATCGCCCTTCTGGGCGGCCACGTCCCGACCGTCGAAGTTGATCGATCCCGAGGTCGGATCCATCAGCCGGCAGAGCAG
>JBOGYN010000132.1:0-1944 GCA_050696855.1 Solirubrobacteraceae bacterium
AGCCGGCCGTGGGGGCGGGCGAGCAGCGGCCCGTAGCGGCAGAGCTCGCCCGGGGCGAAGGCGACGTCGCAGCCGGGGATGTGGGCCTCGCCGGCCCACCGGAAGATCGACGGGGAGCGCAGGTCGCCGGCCGCGACGTTGAACGCATGAGCCAGGTCGGCTCGCAACTCGTCGTCGGGAAGCTCGGCTGCTGGTGGCGGGGCGAATCCGGTCACGCGATCGCCGCGGCGCCATGCGCCCCAGAGACGCTCACCACCGATCACTGTGTTGTGGCGCGCCCCGTGGCCCGGCGGCAATAAGGCAATCACTTTCGTTCCGGGCCCAATGTGGAGGTTGGACAGCTCGCGAAACTGCTCGGGTAGTGGCGGATTGAGCGCGATCCGCTCGACGTAGGGAACTGGGACGGCGATGATCGCCCGCTCTGACTCGTACGTCTCTCCTCCCTCGACCTCCACGATCACCGAGTCGTTCTGGACGATCTTTCGCACGAGACTGTCCGTCCTGACAGCATCTCCGAACTGGCGCGCGATGCCGCGGGCGAGTTCTTGTGCGCCTGCCTCGAGACGCCACTGAAAGGTGGTGTGCAGACTGCGCAGCGGGTCGCCAGCGTGACGCATCCACCAAAGCAAATGAAGCAAGGAGAGCCGCTCGAGCTGCTGCGAGCTGAGCGATCCGATCAGACGCTCGAGGATGTAGCGGGCCTCTCCGCAGACTCCCATCTCGTCGATCCAATCAGCCACCGAGACGGCGTCCAGCTCGCTTGCTCTAGTGACGGACCACGGAGCAGTCCGGTCGATGGCGCGCGCGGTCCAGGCGGCTGCCGCGAACACCCGCGCTAGGTCCGTCCAGGTCCGGGCGGGCGGAAGTCGCCCGATCGACTCGCCGCCGGGTAGGCGCCAGAGCACCGGATGGCCGACGTTCCGCGCCGGCTCGACTGCGAGTCCCAGCTCTCGTGCGAGCGCGCGGGCGCGGCGGTGCGCCCAGCCAATCCATTCGCCCCCGAAGTCGGCGACGTTGCCCTCGAGGATCCGCGTGCGCGTCCGGCCGCCGACTTCCGAGCGCGCTTCGAGGACGAGCACGCTCCGTCCAGCGCGTCGCAGGTGGCGGGCTGCGTTGAGCCCGGCCAGGCCCGCTCCGACGACGATTACATCGAAGCGCTGGCCGGTCTTCGGCCGAGCTTGCATATGAGACGATCGTAGGGGTTTGCCCGCACCACCGCACGCGATCTTGTCCGGGTATCAAACACAAACCTCGGCGCGATCGGCTACCACTTCGGCTCCAAGGAGGCGTTGCTCAACGAAGCGCTCGCGGACTGCGTCCGCCGCTGGCTCGCGCAGCTGAGCGAAGCCGCGCGTGCCCCGCCCGGCCAAACGCTGCCGGAGAATCCCGTCGGTCTTGTGCTCGACGCGATCGCGGAGAACCAGCCACTCGCCGTCGCCTACCTTGAAGCGTGGGCGCAGGCTGTCCGCGCCCCGCAGCTCCGCGAGCAGCTCGCCTCTCACTACCGCGAGTTCCGCGAAGCCACCGCGGCGCTCGCCCGCCATACGACGATTGCAGCCGGCGAACCCGCGATCGACCTCCAGGCGATCGCATCGCTGATCATCGCCGTCGCCGATGGCCTGATGGTCCAGTCGCTCCTTGACCCTGACGGCCTCGACCCGCAACGGCTCAGGGCTGCCGCAACGACGCTGCAGCGGCTGTGTTATCCGTAGGACTTGCGCGCGCACGCTGGATCATCGCGTCGATCCCCGAGGTACCGGGGGCCGAGGCACCTGTCCCGGGGTATCCCTCGATCAACTCTTCTTTGATCTGTTGAAGACATGAGACTCCTTTCGCTCACGCCTACACAGAAGGTCGGACACTCCCCTCTTGCACGAGCGTGGCCAGCTGCAGGCGGTTGGCCACTCCGAGCTTGCTGTAGGCGTGGGCGAGGTGGGCTTTGAC
>JBOGYN010000133.1:0-2075 GCA_050696855.1 Solirubrobacteraceae bacterium
CTGTCTAGGGACCTCCACATATTCCGCAACGCTTGGCGACCGGACCTCGGAGACGAGGTTGAATTCGACGCGCGCATCTGGGTCGACACTCGAGCAGGGGTGATCGCCGCCGTCTTCGAGACGCGCCACGCCGACGACCCGTCCGTACCCTCGCATTACGACGCCGGGGCCTGGTCAACCGTGCTCGACCGCTACGACCCCGACTACCAAGACACGACAGCGGGCACGTTGTTGTCCTACGGCATTCTGCGGGTCGTCACGGACTCGGCCATCATCATCGTCAAGCGCAACGAACACCGTCTGTGGTCGCCCACCGCCGCACGCGAGGATGCCGAGGCGACCATAGCGCAGACGATGCGCCTCCAGCGGCCATGACCGGACGCCCTCGCCTCACGTCGATCGATCTCTGGGAGCGACACGAGCGTCGGTGCGTGCAGACGCTCCGCGACGCCGTCACGCTGCTCGACGATGGACCACCGGACGAACAAGAGAACGACCTTAACCGCCGGCTCTACCGCGCGATCATCGCCGCTCAAACAAACGATGCTCGACAGGGGCTCGAACACCTGTCGGTGGTCGTCCCCGAAGGTCGCAATCCCCCCGCCGCGTCGGATGCCGAGCGAACCGCTCGCGAACACAAGATCCCCGACTTCTACTGGTCCTACGTGGACTACCTGGCACCGGATCCCGAAGCCGTAGCTCGCCAGTTCGTCGTCGAGTGCAAGCGACTGACCTCGTCCACCAAAGCCTGGAACTACATCACCCAATACATCGACGCAGGAGTCGTGCGTTTCGTCACCGAAGCCCACGGCTACGGCAAGGAAGCGCCCAGCGGCGCGATGGTCGGCTATCTCCAGACGATCAATCTCGATGACGCCCTCAGCGGCGTCAACTCCCACTCAACGGCAAACGGACTCCCGGTGCTCGTCATCCGCCAGCGCTCGGACGACGCACCGGTGGAACTCGACCACCGACTCGATCGACCCTTTCCGGTGACACCGTTCCTCCTGTGGCACCTCTGGACGCGCGTCACGCCGTAGCCGGAAACCCGATCCCCCTGCCTCGCCGACGTCTCGTCGACCGATTCGATCTGAACCGCTGGCGCATCTGCCCACGGGCATCAATGGGTCGTCCGCGCCCCCGGGCGGCTGCTCGCGCACGAAGCAGCCGCCCGGGCCGCAGACACCGTGGCCTAACGCGGCCGCTCTTTGACAACCTCACTCGCGCGACGTCTCGCAGCAGTGTGGCCGCTCTCGGCCAAGCGATCGCCGGTATCGGCATCTCCGGACCACCGCTGGGTGGCCAAAGCTGAAGCGCGGGACGACCACATCCAGTGCCACCCGGTGTCTTGTCGCAAACCACGGCGCTGCTGTCGGACAACCTCCGCCTGGCCGCGCGGAGTGATGATCGTGACGATCGCAGATCTGTTGCGCACCGAGGCACCCGCGGGCATTCACCGAATACGGTATCGATCATTTGACGTCCTTCTCTCGCCACCAACCTGGTACCGCTCCACCGGGGACCACGTACTCTGCAGGCTCCACGCTGACCGCGCACCCCCAATGAGACAACGTGCGGATACGCTGCGAGGCATGAGCACTGGGCCCGCACATCCCGTAGTAGACGAGGTCATCCGGTTCGAAACCCTCCCCGCCGATCAAGGTGGAAACCGCCAAGCGATCGTGAGATGGAGCAATGGCAGCGAGGGGATCGCACTCGCTTGGTACCAAGACGAGGTTCTGATCAGTGAAGGCGATCATGGGAACTCGCGGCTTATGTCCTCTCGCGCAGGTGTGCACAGTGTCCTGGGTCGATCCGCGCATCGAGGGATCCATAATCGATGAGAGGACGGCTCGCCGTGACCCCGTGCTCGCCGCGAGATGCAGGTCAGCGGGCATCACGGCGCGAGATGCTCGTAGCGAGACCGGACCAGGGCTCGCGCCCGATCCGAACCGGGTCCGAGAGCGACCGTTGTGCGCTGCCGGATTAGCGCCTGAGGCAGCAGCACCAGCTTCGCTCTGCTCGCCGCCGAGAGCGGCAGTGTCGCGAGCCCGTGAAAGCTCCCGTGGTAGTGC
>JBOGYN010000134.1:0-1759 GCA_050696855.1 Solirubrobacteraceae bacterium
GCCCACGCGCTGTCGAGGTCCTGCTCGGCCTGATCGACGTGCTCGATGCTCAGCTCACCGATCCGCTCCTCGATCCCCTCCAGCCGCGCCAGCGCCTGCTCACGCGTTTTGCGGGCTGCGGAGCGCTCCTGCTGTGCCTGCTGGCGCTTATCGAGCACCGGGGCGAGCAGCGCCAGCGCGCTATCAGGCAGGTTCTCGCGCACGAGCTTGTCCAGCAGCTCGTCGACCTCCCCGGCCCACGGGCCGCTGGCCTTGATCTGATGCCAGCTGCGGTTCGACACCGCGACCGCCTCCTGATCGGCATACGTAGCCATCACATGCAGCGCGATCTGCCGGCCCACGACGTCACCAGCCTTCGTTGCCCCGGCCAGGTAGTCGAGTGCGCGGTGCTCGACCTCGGGCTTCTCGAGGTAGCCGTACTTGGTCTTGCCGTTCTTCTGGGTCGTCTCGCTCACCCAGCCGGGGAACCCGTATCGGGCGCCGCGCATCGCCACGTCAGCCAGCTCGCCGACGATCTCCACCGACGCCAGGACCTTGAGCACCAGCTCGTCGACCCGGACGCGTGACAGCGATGCGTACACGGCCCGGCCGAGTTCGAGGTTGAACCGAGTGGCGCGCTCGCGCGCCTCACGCTCGGCTTCGCGCTCGGCGCGCCGGGCCTCCTCACCCCCACCCTCCTCGTTTCCCGGCTTCGGGGCGGCCTGCGTATCGACGGTGTCGCCGCCAACGCGGTCCGCTGCCCGCTGGCCAGCCTCGCGCGCGAGCTTCTGCTCGGCGATCGCGCGGCGGCGGAGGTCCTTGACGCGATGTGCGAGACAGTCAGCAGCGAGCTCGGCCGCGACATCAGCGCCGACGATGATCGCCGTCCAGCCGTCGCCGTGAGCGGCCCCCAGCGCGCGCGCCCGCTCGACATCATCAGCGTCGAACTGGACCTGCTCGACCGACCGCCCCAGCATCCGCTCGACCGTCGCCAGATCCTTGCGCGCCCGATCGCTGAGCGCAAACCCGGCCACCGGGTACGGCGTATGCGGCCGGTAGACACCGTCGGGAAGCTCACCGCCGGCGAGCGCGACATCCCAAGGCGCCCGTTCGACATCCCCCCAGGTGTACGGCTCGTAGCTGTCCGCGGGGTTCAGGACGCGCTCAGCGGCCGCCGCGGCGAGCTCCGGATGGACGCTCCCGAGCTGAGCGAGAGCCTTCACCGCCCGCACCGGGACCTCACCGGCCGCAACCTTGCGCTGAAGGTCCTCGGAGAGCTTGAGGATCCGTAGATGCTCACGGACCCGAGCCTGCGTGGTCTGCAACCGCTCAGCGACACCCTTCACCGTCCGGCCCGAGTCCAGCAACCGCTGATAGCCGCCCGCGCGGGAAACCGGGTCCAAATTCCGGCGCAGGTCATTCTCAAGCAACGCCTCGATCAACAGGTCAGTGTGCTCGCCCTCGTCGCCCGCACCAGCAGGGCGGATGATCGCCGGCAGCTCCATCACCGCCGCCTTCACGGCCGCCCGGTAACGGCGCTCGCCGGCGATCAGAACAAAGTCGCCGTGGCCGGTCGCGCGCACGCGGATCGGCTGCAAGCAGCCGTCGGCGCGGATCGACTCGGCCATCTGCTCGAGCTCGCGATCGTCTTCGACAACGCCGCGGGGGTTGAACCCGTCCGGAACAACGATCCGTGAGAGCTGAATGTGACGCAGCTGCACGCCGCTGCCGGTCCCCGCGTCGCCCTCGTGCTGACGGTGGGTGTCGACTGCTGTAGTGG
>JBOGYN010000135.1:0-2145 GCA_050696855.1 Solirubrobacteraceae bacterium
CATCGACCCTGGGTCAGCTGCCACCGTGCTTACTCGCTGTGTCCTACACGACTCCTGAGGAGCTGTTGCCCCCAGGCGTCAGGCAGGTCTCGCAGACGTTTCGCACCATGGCGGTGCAGGCCGGTGAGTCGCCGCGCTCGCGGTTCACGGAGGATCAGTTCAGGGTGCTCCTCGCGGACCGGGGATTTGACGTCGTCGAGCACGCGGACTCTGGCGACGTCGAGTGTCGGTACGGCCTACCAGCGTTGAGCGTCGGGCACGAACGGATCGCTCTCGCCAGAAGCGCCGCTGGACTGACGCCAAGCTGAGCGCGTCCGGCACCTGAAGAAACCTTCCCTCCCGATAGGCCTGAGCGCCCCGCGCCAAAACCGCGCATCTTGCGGACAATCGTTGTGACGCTGCGCCGACCGAGCCGGCGATTGCATCGGCGAGAGGCCGTCGGAGAATGCGGCCTGGGGAGAAATAGTGGCCGTCAGTGGGGAGAACTGATGGCCGCCGATGGGGAGAAATCGTGGCCGCGGGTTGCGGCCGGTGGCCGGTCAGGCGGTGCTGATGGTCCAGTGGCTGTGGAGCTTGAGCAGGTTGTGCGTGGCGGTGACTAACCGCCACTCAGACAGGGCGGCGGAGCGGCCTCTTCGCATGAATCGTTCGATCTTGCGGTTGTGTTTGATCTGGCCGAACACCGGCTCGATGGTGATCTTGCGCTGGGCGTAGAGCTCTCGGCCGTGGTCGGTGCTCAGCTTGTCGCGCATCTGTTGGTAGACGCCGTCTTCCCAGCCGCGGCGTTTGCCCTCGCGCAGGGTCCCGTCCGGCGGGGCGAGCACTTCAACACCGGTCTCGGTGATGGCTTGCATCTGGGGGTGATGCCAATAGCCGGCGTCAGCGAGCAGCACCTCCGGCTTGTCGGTCACGTCCTGCTCGGCGAGGTTGCGCATGGTCGCGTTGAACACCGGTGCGAGTTGTCCGAAGTCCGCGGCGGCGTTGGTGAGCTCCGCGGCCAGGATCACCTGCTTGTCGTTGACCGCTGCCTGGGCGTTGTAGGCCTGCCGCGGTGGCGTGCCGGCGGTGCGCATCACCCGGGAGTCCGGATCTGAGACGTTGATCTTGCCCTCGGGTAGCTCTGGTGCGACGAACGGTTTGTGAAAGCCCTTCATCACCCGACCCTTGGTGTCCCGGGCTGTGACGCGCCAGCGTTCGTAGCTCTCAACAGCGTCAAGATCGATCTGATGGTTCTCCTCGAGGCGGTCCAGCGCCGTGAGGAGCCGGTCATCGCGACCGCGGGAAACCGGCGCGCCCGCTCGGGTTCGGCGAGCTTCGAGCTCCTGGCGCGCGACTCGCAGCCACTCGATCCGACCGCCGCGGCGCAGAACCGGACGGCTGAGCACCGTCGCCTCCAAATCGATCTCCAGCTTTCGCACTTCAGGCTTGGAGTCGTCATCGACGGGCTTGCCCTTGCGCTCAGCCAGACGACGCTTGGCATCCGCGAGCGCTTGGCGGCGAGTGTTCGGATCCCGCAGCTGCTCAGGCAGCTCATCGCCGCGCTTGTCGCCGTAGAGCTGATCCTCGCGCTGATCGGCCTCTTCGGCCTCGCGCAAAATGTCCTTAACCAGGCCGCTGTAGGTGCGATTCTGATCCATCGACGCATTCGCTTTGATCTTCGTCCCGTCGATCGTGATCACCCCGACCGACACCAACCCCGCCTCCCGACACAGCCCCAGAACGTCATCAAAAAGCTCCGCGATGTCGGCCTCATGTCGACGACGAAACTCCGCGATCGTGGAGTGATCCGGGATACGCATGCCGGTGATCACCTTAAACGCCACGTCCTCCTGACAGCCCCGCTCGATCCCACGCGAAGACCGGTTCCCGCGCGCATACGCATACAGAAGTAAAGCCACGAGCATCTGCGGGTCATAGGGCGCCCGGCCCGCCGCGCCCAGCCGATATGCATCGGTAAAGCGGCTGAGATCCATCTGATCAACCGCTCCCAGCACCGTCCAGACAAGGTGATCCTCAGGCAGCCACTCACTCAGAGACGGGGGCATCAACAACAACTGACCACGGTCTACCGCTATGAAATCTCGAGCCATCCCGGAAGTGTCTTAAACCCGGCAGACAGCACCGATATTCCGACAGCCTCGCGAC
>JBOGYN010000136.1:0-1675 GCA_050696855.1 Solirubrobacteraceae bacterium
CCGGAGTGAGCGAGTTGGCTGACAGCGCCGAGCGCGAAGACAGTCGCGGTCGCGATCTCGGCGCGTTCGCGGCCATCACCGATGCCGTCGAGGCCGGAGCCGGGCTGCCCGAGATCCTCCGCGCCGCTGCGCGGGCACTCGACGCCAGCCTGATCCTGATCGACCGCTCGGCCACCGTGCTGGCCGTCGCCGCTCGCTCGCCGGTCGACGAGCGCTCGCTGATGCGTGACGCCGACGACATCACCACCGCCGAGCTCAAGGTCGCCGACGCCCTCGTCGGGCAGCTGCGAATGCGTACCCGCGAGCGCACCCCCGACCGCGCCGTCCTGCGCCTGGTCACCACCCTGATCGCCTCCGAGGTTGAGCGCGTCCGCGCTCCCGAGCGAGCCTCGGAGGAGGCCGCGACCAGCTTCCAGCGCGCCGTGCTCTCGCGCCGGATCGAAGACCGCGACGATCCGATCGCGCGCGGCAAGGAGCTCGGCACCAGCCTGGACCAGGGCGCGAGCGTGGCCGTGGTCCGCGCCCACGCCCGCAACCCCACCGAGGATGACTGGCGCCGGCGCTTGCTGGCCATGGCCACGCGCGGCGCCCGGTCGATCGCCTCCGGCTCGATCGCCGCTCCCACCGGTCCCGAGGCGGCCGAGGCGGTGGTGCTGATCCCCGACCGCGACGGTGAGACCGGCCGCCGCGCCTCCTCGGCGATCCTGCGCGAGCTCGAGTCGGGGCTGCCCGGCTTCTCCTTCGCGCTCGGTCGCAGCCGGCGCGTCGAGGACCCGCTCGACCTCCAGCGCGCCTACAACGAGGCGCTCCTCGCCCTCAACGTGGCCGAGGGGGACGCCGAGCGCTCCGAGCTGGCCTACGAGGAAACCGGCACCTACCAGCTGCTGTTGCCCTACATGAGCGACCCGGCCGAGCTCCAGCGCTTCTACCAAGAGACCGTGCGTCCGCTGGTCGCTTACGACGAGCAGTACGAGACCGATCTGCTGGGCACGCTGGCCACCTTCCTGGACTGCGACGCCAACGTCAACGCCACCGCCGCCCGGCTGATTACCCACCGCCACACGATCCGATACCGCTTCGAGCGCGTCCGCGAGCTCACCGGGCTCGACGTCTCCTCCACCGACGGTCGCGAGAAGCTCTCCCTGGGCCTCAAGGCGATGCGCGTCCTCGGCATCGCCGCCCCCCACGGCCCGGCCAGCGAGCCCGGCGCCGCTGGTGGTCGGGTACCCCGCTGACCCGGCGGCCGGCCCGACTTTCACGCAGTCTCGCTTTACCGGTGCGACCGGCAAAAGGTGACAAGTTCGGCTCCCTCCGCCGAGTTTGCCGCCAGACGCGCGCTGAGCCCCCGATGTGCGACGAACTCGGCGGCCAGGACCCAGTTTGTCGCGCTATGCACGCTCGTCTACGAGCGCGCGCTGCACGGCGGTGGCCACCAGCTCACCGGCCACGGCCAGCGCCTCGGTGCCTTGTGATGCCCGGTCGAGCACGAACGCTCCCTCGAGCGAGCTGATAATCGCGATGACCAGCTCCCGCGCCCGCGTCTCGGGGAGCCCGGCCGCGGTGAAGCGAGGTACCCCGGCCGCGATCCAGCTTTCGAACGCTTCGGCGCAGGCGATCCGCATCGCCTCGCTGGTGCTCGAGACCTCGAGTGAGATCGTGGCGATCGGGCACGCGT
>JBOGYN010000137.1:0-10474 GCA_050696855.1 Solirubrobacteraceae bacterium
GGCCACCGGCTCGGTCCCCGCGGGCTCAGAGCCCGGGCGGCGCACGAGCGCCACCGCGGAATGTCCGCGCGCGATCAGCTCGGCACAGACGGCGTGTCCGACGAAGCCGCTGGCGCCGGTCACGAGAGCCTTCACAGGCCCGATCCTACCCGGCACGGGCAGTCAGATCTGGCCGGTCGCCGAGGCGCGTTAGCGCGCCTGCGATCATCAGCACATGACCCGAACCGCGCTCATCCTCTTGGCCGCCGGCGCGACGGCAGTAGGTGGCTGTGGCGCGGGCACAGTGTCCGGTCCCCGTCCTCAGAGCCCAGCGGCCAACGTGGCGGCGCGACGGCTGCTCGCGCCGGGGCTGACGCGGCTGCCCACGCCGACCCCGACCGGCACCCCCGCCAAGGCCGACACCATCAGGGTGATTCGGGCCTGGTCCAGTGCCCTGCGCGCCGGTCGGGTGCGGATCGCGGCCAGCTACTTCTCGCTCCCCAGCGAGCTGATCAACGGGGTCGGTGCGGGTGGGGCCGCGGGGCTGGTCAAGATCGCCACGCCGGCGCAGGCCACGGCCGCCAACGAGACCCTGCCGTGCGGAGCCACCTTCGTCTCGGCCGATCAGCGCGGCCGCTATGTCAACGCGCTGTTTCGCCTGACCGGGCGCAGCGGCCCGGGTGGTACCAAAACATGCGGCGGAAGCACCGGCCAGACCGCCCGGACCAACTTCCTGATCGTGGATGGCCGGATCGTCGAATGGATTCGCGCCCCCGATGATCCGGGGGACAACGGCAGCTCCGGGTCGGGCGGCGGCCCGCTCGTGTGATGATGTGAAGCTCCCGGCTTGAAGGAGGATTGGATGGACCGCGCCGACGTCGAGTTCCCCTCCCAGGACGGTCACTGCGCCGCCTGGCTGTATCGCCCCGCCGGCGATGGCCCAGCGCCGCTGGTGGTGATGGCCCACGGCTTCTCGGCCACCCGCGAGCAGCGCTTAGACGCCTACGCCGAGCGCTTTCAGGGGGCCGGTCTCGGCGTCCTGCTGTTCGACTACCGCCATTTCGGGGCCAGCCCCGGAGAGCCGCGCCAGCTACTCGATATCAAGCGCCAGCAGGCCGACTTTCACTCCGCGATTGCCTACGCCCGCGAGCTCGAGTGCGCCGACGCCGACCGCATCGCGCTGCTGGGCTCCTCGTTCTCGGGCGGCCACGTGATCGTGGTCGGCGCACAGGACCGCCGCATCGCCGCGATCGTCGCCCAGTGCCCGTTCACCGACGGCCTGGCCGCAGGGCCCAAGATGGGCGCGCGCAACCTTGCCCGGGCGACCTGGGCCGGCTTGCGCGACCAGCTCGGGGCCCTCGCCGGCCGCCCGCCCCGCTACGTCCCGGCTGTCGGGCCGCCCGGGTCGTTCGCGGTCATGAGCACCCCGGACGCGGAGCCCGGCTTCGCCGCGCTGACCCCGCCGGAAACGCTCTGGGAAAACCGGGTCGCGGCGCGGATCTCGCTGGCCCTCGCCTTCTATCGCCCGGGCCGGTCCGCCGCGGCGCTGGCCTGCCCGATCCTCTTCTGTGTCTGTGACGATGACCGGCTGACGCCCGCCGCGCAGACGCTCAAGTACGCCGCCGCCACGCCCCACGCCGAGGTCCGGCGTTATCCGGTGGGTCACTTCGAGATCTACGTCGGCGACACCTGGGAGCAGGCCGTGGCCGACCAGACCGCCTTTTTCACCCGCAGCCTCGGCGTCATTCCCGAAGTCTCGCCGGCCACCGTGACCGCCGACTGACCCGTTGAGCATGGCGAACTCGGGCTCTGACCCCTACGAAATCCTCGGCATCGCGGCCAACGTCAGCGACGCCGAGCTGCGCGCGGCCTATCGGAGCGCGGTCCAGCGCCACCACCCCGATCACAACGGCGGCTCGCCCGAATCAGCGCGCCGGTTCGAGGAGGTCCAGGACGCCTACGCGCGGATTCGCGCCCTCCGCGTGACGCGTCCAGCGGCCGCCGCACGCCCCGAGCGCGATCCCAACCTCGATTCCCGGCTCGACGACATCGAGCGCGAGCTCGCCGCCGCCCGTGAGGCCCGGGAACGGGCTCGGCGAGCAGCGCAGGAGGCGGCCAGCACCGCCCGCCAGGAACGGGCGCGGACGGGCGCGTCTGACGAGGAGCTCGGCTACATCACCACCGAGGACAGCTTCGGCAAGATCTTCACCGACGCCGCCGCGGGACTGTCCGAGCACCTGGCCGACGCCCGGCGCCAGCCGCCGAACCGAGCGCCAGGCAGTGGCGCGGCCGCCGGTGCAGCCGAGAAAGTGGCCGACCTCCTGGATGACATCAGCGCCCGGCTGCGAGGCGAGCCCCGCGGGCGCTGACCTCAGGCGACGCGTTCCTTGAGGCCCGCGATCATGATCCGGATCGTGAAGCGATCAAACCGTTCAGCCCCCCACTCGACGATCGCCGGCGCCCGCTTGCCGATCCGGCGGTTGATCCGCAGCCGGACGTAGAGCTCGCTGGTTTCGGGCCCGGTGGCCTCGAGCACCAGGGCCCAGGTCAATTGCAGGTCCTGACCGCGCTCTGACCACCACACCAGCGCGTGCGGCGGATCGACGACCCGGGCCTCAAACCAGCCGTCCGGCCCGTAGTCGGCTACGCGGTCGCCGACGGCCACCTCCTGATAGCGGGGCTCGATCTCCCATAGGGCTCGCTTGCCCCGGGGCACGAGGCGTTGCAGACGGCGACTGAGGTACCAGCCGGCGCGACCTTTGCCGAGCTGAAGCAGCCACGGCCAGGCGCGCTCGGGCGGCGCGTTGAGGGTGGCGCGGCGGTCCATCACCACCCCTGCCTCGGGGATCAGGTCGTCGCCCGGCAGCGACCGGGGCCCCTCGGCCAGAGCGCGCAGGTCAACCACGCGCGTTCTCGCGGAACCGCCGGCGCAGTGTCCGCGCTACGTACTCCTCGACGCTGTAGCGCTCCTCCCGCCACGGGTCGCCCCGGTGGTGATAGCCGTTCTCCTCCCAGAAGCCGAGGCGGTCGCCCTCCAGCAGCTCCAGGCGCTGGATCCACTTGGCCGACTTCCACAGGTAGAGATGGGGGACCAGCAGCCGGGCCGGGCCACCGTGCTCGGCCTGGAGCGGCGCCCCGTCGACCTCGTGGGCGACCAGCGCCGGGTGCTCGAGCACGTCGGAGAGCGGGAGGTTGGTCGTGTAGCCGCCGTAGCAGTGGGCCATCAGGTGGGTGGCCTCGGGCCGCGGCTGGGCGCGCGCGATCAGCGCCGCTACGTCAGCGCCGCGCCAATCCAGGCCGAACTTCGACCAGCGCGTCACGCAGTGGATGTCACCGTGCCACTGGGTCTGAGCGACTGCGGTGAACTGCTCCCAGTCCAGCACGTAGGGCGCCTGCACGGCGCCGTCGATCGAGAGCAGCCACCGATCGGTGGGGACCCGGGGCGTCGCGCCCACGCTGAGCACCGGCCACTTGACGGTCGGGGACTGCCCGGGCGGGAGGCGCTCGGGATCGATCCCAAGCGAGACCGCGCGGCGCTTGCCGCGCTCGCCGAACAAACGAGGCGTGATGGGCACAACCGACATTGTCGCGCCTGGGGCCGCTCGGGTTCGGAGCGGGGGTTACTAGGGTGAGGGGCGGGCACACGGCACGGCAAAACTTCAGAGAGGCAGGCAGCAACAACATGGCAAGCATGAGAGCGATCCAGGTGCCCTCCGCCGGCGCCGACTTCGAACTGGTGGAGCGAGACGTTCCGACTCCCGGCTTCGGCGAAGCGCTGGTGCGCGTGCACGCGTGTGGCGTTTGCCACAGCGACGTGTTCGCCAAGGAGGGCGGCTATCCCGGTGTTTCGCACCCGCTCGTCCCCGGCCACGAGGTCGCCGGCGCGATCGAGGCGCTCGGCGACGGGGTGCAGGGCTGGGAGGTCGGCCAGCGGGTCGGCGTCGGCTGGTTCGGCGGCAACTGCGGCTACTGCGAGTGGTGCCGGCGGGGCTCGCTGATCGACTGCGAGAACATGGAGATCCCCGGCATCACGGTCGATGGGGGCTACGCCGACTACGTGGTCGTCCGGGCCAGCGCGATGGCCTCGATGCCCGACGATCTCGCCGCCGAAGATGCGGCTCCCCTGCTCTGCGCCGGCATCACGACCTACAACGCACTGCGCCACAGCGGCGCGCGCGGGGGCAACCGGGTGGCGATCCTCGGAGTCGGCGGGCTCGGACACCTCGGCGTTCAGTTCGCGGTCAAGCTCGGCTTTGAGACCGTGGCGATCGCCCGGGGCGACGAGAAGCGCCAGCTGGGGCTCGATCTCGGCGCCCACCACTACATCGACAGCACGGTCGGGGATCCCGGCGAGGCGCTGGCCGGACTCGGCGGCGCCGACGTGATCCTTTCCACCGTGACGAGTTCGGACGCGATGGCGGCGGTGTTCGGGGGCCTGCGCCCGCAGGGCAGCCTGGTCGTGGTCGGTGCCTCGATGGAGCCGATCAATGTCCCCGCGGCAATGCTGATCGGCGGCGGCAAGACGATCACCGGGCACGCCTCGGGCACCTCCCGTGACTCGGAGGACACGCTCGCCTTCAGCGTGCTGAGCGGTGTGCGCCCGATGATCGAGACGGTGCCGCTCGAGCGGGCGGCCGACGCCTACGCGAAGATGCTGGCCGGGGACGCCCGCTTCCGGATGGTCCTCACGACCGGCGCCTGATCCTCGCCATCGGCGCCTGATCCGCGGGCTCCGGCGGTCAAGGTTCACGCCCCCGCGGCCGATCACATCTGCATGTCGGCCGTCCCACCGATCGCGGATCTGCGGCTGCCCGCGCGCCTCGCGATGCGCAGGCGGCGGTGGATCGCCGGGCCGGTGCTCATCGTGGCGGCGCTGCTAGGTCTGGTGATCTGGTCTCAGCTCGCCGGTGGCGGCAACCTGACCGTGTTCGTGGTCTTCGGCCGGATGTACGCCTCAGCCATTCATCCGCCGGCGGGCGCGCTGCTGAATACCGCGACGGGCTACGACGGCCAGTTCTTCTACGTCCAGGCACTCGACCCGCTGCTGCTCCATGACGCCACCGTGCACGCGCTGAGCGCGGCCGAGGCGGGCTTCCGCATGCAGCGCATGGCCTACCCGGCGCTGGCCTACCTGCTGGCCGGCGGCCAGGCGTCCGCGGTCCCGTTTGCCTTGCTGGCGGTCAACGTTTTCGTCCTGCTGGGGCTGACTATTGCCTTTGCGATCTACTTCGCACGCCGCGGCTGGTCAGCGTTTTGGGCGCTACCCCTCGCACTGATGCCTGGGATGCTGCTGCCTGTCCTCCGCGACCTCAGCGACCCGCTGGCCACCGCCGCCCTGGTGGCAGGGATCGTCTGGTGGCAGAACGGAAGCCGTTGGCCGGCGGCGCTGGCGCTCACGGTCGCGGTCCTGACCCGCGAGGTGATGATCGTCGCCGTGGTCGGCGTCGCCGCCGAGGCCGCGGTGCGCGACTGGCGTGCCTGGCGCCTCTCCTGCGGCGTCCGCCTCATGGCCGGTCGCGTGTGGCCGGTGATCGCGCTGCCCGCAGCCGCCTTCGTCGCCTGGCAGGCGTACGTCGTCATTCGCAACGGCGGTCTCCCCGGCGACGCCAACCTCGGTCTTCCGTTCGCGAACCTGATTCAGGAGGCGAATTGGTCACTGGCCGGCAGACCCCCCCTTTACGCTGCCTGGGACATCGCTTACTTGCTACTGATCTTGGCGGCCATCGGCGTGGCCTTCCTGTCTGCGTGGCGTCAGTTGACCGTCACGAGCGCCGCCGCCGCTGCGATCGCGATCGGGGTATTGGTTCCCGCGTTCGGCGACATCTGGAGCGACACTCGTTTGAGCGCGGCGCTGTTCGCTCTGCTGCTCATCGACGGCCTGCAGCGCCGCGCTCGCCCGGCGCTGATAATCAGCGCCGCCGCCGCGTCGATGACGGCACTCTTGCCGCTTGGGCTCGCGAACCTTTCCTAGCGGCTGCGCTAAAAGGCGGGCTGCTCGCGGTAGTCGCCCCAGACGGACTGCAGCGCGTCCACGATCTCTCCCTCGGAGACGTGGGCGCGCGCGGCGTCGATCAGGAGCGGCATCAGGTTCGTGGTCTCGGTCGCGGCCGCCGCGGTGATCGCGGCCAGGGCGGCCTGGACGAGAGCGTGGTCGCGGGCCGCGCGGAAGGCTTCGACGCGCTTGATCTGCTGGCCCTCGAGGGCAGGATCGATGCGAAGGAGCTCGGTCGCCTGTTCGCCGCCCTCGGTGAAGCGGTTCACGCCCACCACCGTGCGCCGGCCCGAGTCGATCTCCTGCTGGAGCTCAAAGGCGGCGTCAGCGATCTCGCGCTGGGGATAGCCTCGCTTGACGGCTTCGACCATCCCGCCGAGCTCGTCGATCTTGCTGAAGTACTCGTAGGCGAGCTCCTCCATCCGGTCGGTCAGCGCCTCGACGAAGTAGGCGCCGCCGAGGGGATCGATCGTGTTGGTGACCCCGGTCTCCTCGGCGATGATCTGTTGGGTGCGCAGAGCAATCCGGACCGCCTCCTCGGTGGGCAGCGCGAGCGCTTCGTCGTAGGAGTTGGTGTGCAGTGACTGGGTGCCGCCGAGCACGCCGGCCAGCGCCTCGATCGCCGTGCGGACGATGTTGTTGAGCGGCTGCTGGGCGGTCAGCGAGACGCCGGCGGTCTGGGTGTGAAAACGCATCCGCAACGACTCCGGCCTGCGGGCACCGAACGTCTCGCGCAACTCGCGGGCCCAGATCCGCCGCGCGGCCCGGTATTTGGCGATCTCCTCAAAGAAGTCGATCTGGGCGTTGAAGAAGAAGCTCAGCCGGGGCGCGAAGTCGTCGACGTCCAAGCCGCGGGCGACGGCGTGCTCGACGTAGGTGAGGCCGTCCTTGAGCGTGAAGGCGAGCTCCTGGGCGGCGGTCGAGCCGGCTTCGCGGATGTGGTACCCCGAGATGCTGATCGGGTGCCAGCGCGGCATCTGCCCGGCGCACCACTGCACCATGTCGGTGACCAGCCGCATCGCGGGATCGACGGGAAAGCACCACTCCTTCTGAGCGATGTACTCCTTGAGGATGTCGGTCTGGATCGTCCCCCCCAGGTCCTCGGGCAAGACGCCTTGACGCTCGGCAGCGACGACGTAGAAGGCGAGCATGATCGCCGCCGGCGCGTTGATCGTCATCGACACCGTGACCTTGTCCAACGGAATGCCGTCAAACAGCGTCTCCATGTCAGAGACCGTGTCGATCGCCACCCCCTCCCGGCCCACCTCACCCTCAGAGCGCGGATGATCGGAGTCGTGGCCCATCAGCGAGGGCATGTCAAACGCCGTTGAAAGACCGGTCTGTCCGTGCTCGGTCAGGTAGCGAAAACGCGCGTTGGTCTCGGCCGCGGTACCGAACCCGGCGAACTGGCGCATCGTCCACAGACGCCCGCGGTACATCGATGGGTACACCCCGCGCGTGTACGGATACTGGCCGGGCAGCCCGATCGACGCCTCGACATCGCGCGGCAGGTCGCGCTCGGTGTAGAGCGGCGCGATCGCCTCCCCCGAGAGCGTGGTGAACGGAGCCTCGCGCTCGGGCGTGAGGCCGTAGGCAGCCCGCCACTCGTCGTAGCTGACCGGCATGTTGTCGACGACGGTCATCGCGGTTCGATCTTAGCGGGGCGCACTGGGCCTCTCAGCTGATCGCGGCCGGCGAGATACGGTAGAGCCGTGGCCCTCGAGGTGCTCGCGATCGTCAAGCATGACTGCCCGGTCTGTGACCAGGTCCTCCCTGCGCTCGACGCCGCAGGCGTCAGGCTCGTCTCGCAGTCCAGCGCCGAGGAGACGGCCGAGCAGGTGCGGCGACTGAAGCTGTCGCGTACGCCCGAGCTCGACGCCGACCTCGAGCTCTCGGCCCGCTTGGACCCCGAGGCCGTCCCGGCGGTCTTCCTGCTGCAAGACGGGGTCGAGCGCGACCGGGTCATCGGCCTCGCCCGCGACCGGATCGCGGCCGTGGTCGCGCAGACCGGCGCCACGCTGGCCACCGATGGGCTGCCGGAGTTGCGCCCGGGGTGTGCGTCGCGCACGCGCGATCCTGAGGTGGCGGCGTGGCTGGCCGCTCGCCGGGCGCGACGCGAAGGCCGCATCACCGCTCGCGAGCTCTCGCTCGGTGACCTCGAGGATCCCTTCGAGGCGCTCCACGAGCGGGGGGTGACCGACGGCCTGCCGGTGGTTCCGCCCACGCCCGAGCGCGTGGTAACCATGCTCGAGCACACCTCGCATGATCCCCAGGAGATCGTGGCCACTGTCCCTCCCTACGGAGGCTGCGCGACCGTGGAGAAGGTGGCGGTCAACGCCGTCCTGGCCGGCTGCGCCGGGCCCGAGCTCCCGATCGTGCTCGCCGCGCTGGAGGCCGCCTGCCGCGAGGAGTTCGCACTCCACGGCCTGATCGCCACCACGGCCCCAGCGGGCCCGGTGGTGATCGTCTCGGGTCCGTACGCGCAGCGGGCGGGGATGAATGCCGAGATCAACGCGCTCGGGCAGGGCAACCGGGCCAACAGCACGATCGGCCGGGCGCTGGCGCTGTGCATCCGCAACCTGGGCGGAGGCCGCCCCGGGCGTGAGGATCGAGCCGCCCACGGCCAGCCGGGCAAGGTCGGCCTGGCCTTCGCCGAACGTCTCGACGCGACCGCTCCCTGGGCGGGACTCGCGCAGGCTCGCCTGGGGTTGGGTCCGGACACGACGGGTGTGACCGTGTTCGCCGGCGAAGCCCCGCGGCTGGTCGTCGATCAACTCGCCCGCGAGCCGGGCGCGCTGGCGACCGCTCTGGCCGTCGGCCTCGAGCACGTAGCCTCGCCGCGCCAGCGGCTGGCCTGGGACGGGATGCTGATCCTCGGCCCCGAGCACGGCCGGGTGTTCCGGGATGCGGGCTGGTCGCGCGAGCAACTGCAGACCGAACTTCATCGGCTTTCGCACACTCGCGCGGGAGACCTGGTGCGCGGGACGAGCGGGATCGCCGAGGGACTGGCGCCCGAGTGGGTCAGCGATCCCGACGCGCCGGTGGCGAAGTTTACGGCCGCCGAGCGGATCCTGATTGCCTACGCCGGCGGCGACGCCGGCCTGTTCTCGATGGTGGTCGGGGGCTGGGTCGCTGGGGAAGTCGGCTCTGACCCCCAGAGCGCTAGCGTGGACGCATGGCGCTGACCGTTCTCGATCCCACCGCCGAGCACGAGCCGGAGGGGCGCCCGCTGGCCGCGCGGTTGGGGCAGCCGGCCACGATCGCCCTGCTTGACATCCGCAAGCCGAGGGGCGACGTGTTCCTGGATGAGCTCGAAGCGCTGCTGCGGGCGCAGGGGATCGAGGTTCTGCGCGAGGCCAAGCCGACCTTCACCAAGCCCGCCCCGGCCGACCTGCGGCGCGAGATCGCTGATCGCTGCGATGCGGTGATTGAAGCGCTGGCCGACTGAGGATCTTGCGTGTCCTGCGGTCTGCGGGACGTGATGGAGCTCGAGACCTTGGGCACGCCGGCGGTGCTGGCCGCCTCGAGCGCCTTCCGGGGCGCGGCCGACGAGCAGACGGTCCTGCTCGGTCAGCCCGAGCTGCGGCGGGTGCTGGTGGAGCACCCGATCCAGGACCGCACCGACGCCGAGCTCCAGGCGCTCGCCCGCGTGGCGTTGCCGGGCCTGTTGGCCGCGGTGGGAGAATGACCTCGACCCTGACGTCAAATGTCATGGAGGCGACGACGTTTCGCGACGGCAAGGTCGTCGTGATGGTGCACTATCCGAACCCCGGTGACGCGCTGGCAGCGACGCGAAGGTGAAGCTCGACGCAGCACGTCCTCGTAGCTCCAGGAGGCAGGCCATGGCCGTCCGCGCCCTCGGCGTCAACCACATCGCCTTTGAGGTTCACGACCTCGATCAGACGCTCGCCTGGTACGAGCGCCACTTCATCTTCAAGCTGCGCGGACGTCGCGGCGGCATGGCCTGGATCGACCTCGGCGACCAGTTCATCGCCCTCAGCGAGGGTGGCCCCGAGGGACCCGACCGCGGGCGTCACGTCGGGCTCGTAGTCGACGACAAGGAGCAGCTGCGGGCGCAACTGATCGCCGCCGGCCAGGGCGTCGCTCGCGAAGGCTCGCTGCGTTTGCGCGATCCGTCGGGCAATCTGCTCGAGATCGTGGACTACCGCGACGTCCAGTTCACCAAGTCACCCGCGATCCTGCGGGCGCTGGGGGCGGACGGCCTGGAGAAGAGCGGGGCCGCGCGCGAGGAGCTCCGGGCCAAGGGCCTCGCCGATGACTGACCCGGCGAGCACCCCAACTGAACCGGCAATCCCAGGTAGACGTCGCAGGCCGATTCGAAGTTGAGCCGTCCCGGGGGCTCGAAACCGAGCCACCCGTAGAGGGCGACTGATCTGTTGGCGTCCTGAACGCGAATGCAGGTATGAAGGAAGCTCGGGGTCATAAGCCCGAGAATATTTCCCTGCGCATGCTCCGCACCCTCCAATCCGCCCCGCCCGAACC
>JBOGYN010000138.1:0-6814 GCA_050696855.1 Solirubrobacteraceae bacterium
GAGCGCCGCGCGATGCTCCGCGACGAGCGCCATCGCCTCGTGTCCGAGATCCGCCGCCGCGACGGGACCAGCCATCGTGAGATCAATGCCTGGCTGAACCGCAAGCTCGGCATCGCCAGCGTCGAGCACGCCACCCTGTCCGAGCTCGAGCGCTCCGTCCAGCTGCTGGTCGGCAAGCTCTCGGGCCGGCGCTGATCGCAGCGCGGGGCTCAAGCGGCTGGCGTGGGCCCCATGTCTTCCGTCGACGCGGTGCGGGGGCGCGCTATATGCTCGGCGCTCCGGAGAGAGGAGAGAGTCCATGTCCCGACCCGTCCGCCTGCTTACCGTGACCGGCGTCCTGGCCGCCGTGGCCGTCGCCGCCACCGCCGCGAGCGCAGCCACCGGACCCTACGTCGCCCTCGGTGACTCTTACACGGCGGCTCCGCTCGTGCCAAACCCGACCGGCAATCCGACCCTGTGCGGTCGCTCGACCAACAATTACCCGTCGGATGTCAACCGCGCGATCCATCCTTTCCGCTTCACCGACGCCAGCTGCTCAAGCGCGACGACCGCGGACGTGACGCACTCCCAGAGCCTGCAGGGAGGCCGGATCATCCCGACCTCGCCCGCCTACCCCCTACATCCCAACCAAGCCGGCGAGACCAACATGGCCACGCAAGTGCTGGCGGCGCACTAGTCATGGCTCCCGACCTGACCGATCTCGCGGCCGGCGGCGTGCGGACGCTGCGCGCCTTCGGACAGCGGATCCCGGGCGCCGGGGGGCTCCTGGCGGGATCCCTGCGGGGCGCGGTCGCCAATCGCACGGTGCTGATCACGGGCGCCAGCTCGGGGATCGGCGAAGCCGCCGCGCTCCAGCTCGGCGAGGCCGGAGCCACCGTCCTGCTCGTGGCCCGCACGCAGGACAAGCTCGAGACGGTGGCCAGCGAGGTCAAGGCCGCCGGCGGTGACGCCCACGTCTATCCAGCCGACCTCTCCGACCCTGACGACGTCGACCGGATGGCCAAGGAGGTCCTGGCCGAGCACGGTCGGGTGGACGTCCTGGTCAACAACGCCGGCAAGTCGATCCGGCGGTCGGTCAACCGCTCCTATGACCGCTTCCACGACTACCAGCGCACGATGCAGCTCAATTACTTCGCGCCCGTGAAGCTGATTCTCGATCTGCTGCCGATCATGCGCGAGCGCGGCTCCGGCCACATCGTGAACATCTCGACCATGGGGCTGCAGGTCAACACCCCCAGGTTCGCCGCCTACCTGGCCTCCAAGGCGGCACTGGACGCCTTCTCGCGCTCGATCGGCCCCGAGATCATCGGCGATGGCGTGCACGTCACCACCGTCTACATGCCGCTCGTCCGCACGCCGATGATCACCCCCACCAAGATGTATGACCGCTTCCCAACCCTGAGCCCGGAGGAGGCGGCGGACATGATCTGCGAGGCGATCCGCAAGCGCCCCAAGCGCGTGACGACCGCCCTGGGGAACCTCGGCCAGCTCACCTACGCGATCGCCCCCGGGGCCCAGGACCTGGTGGTCAACCGCGCCTACCAGCTGTTCCCCGAGAGCGGGACCGAGCCCGAGACCGGGACGGGTTCTGACCGCCGCAGCGCGGCCGAGCGACGCGCGTTCGCGCAGGCCACTCGCGGCGTGCACTGGTAGGCAGCCCCACCCGAAGCGGATCCGCACGGCCCGCACCGCGGCTTCACGACATCAAGGCTCCGAACGCGGCGGCGCCGATATTCGCCCCGGACACCACCACGCCGACCCGCCGGCCGGCCGCCATGACCTTCCCCGCCAACAGCGCGGCCAGCGCACACGCTCCGCTCGGCTCGGCCACGAGCTTGAGTCGCTCGAACAGCAGGCGCATGGCAGCGAGGATCTCGGCGTCGGACACGGTGACCACCGAATCGACGAGCCGCTCGATCACCGGCCAGGTCAGCTCACCGGGAGTCGGGGTCTGTTGGCCGTCGGCGATCGTGCGTCCCACCGGCACCCGCACCCGATGCCCGGCCGCCAGCGAACGGGCGACGTCGTCGGATGCCTCGGGCTCGACGCCGATCACCCGGCATCCGGGCGCGAGTGCGGCCACGACCGTCGCGCAGCCGGAGATCAGCCCGCCGCCGCCCACCGGGACCAGCACGGCGTCGAGCCCGGCCGCCCCGGCTTGCTCGAGCAGCTCGAGCGCCACCGTGCCCTGGCCGGCCATCACGGTCAGGTCGTCGAACGGGTGTACGAGCGCCAGCCCACGCTCGGCCGCCAGGGCGCGAACCAGGGCTTCGCGGTCGTCGCGGTAGCGGTCAAAGGTCACGACCTCGGCCCCATAGCCCTCCGTTGCGGCGCGCTTGAGGGCGGGCGCATCGTGCGGCATTAGGATCACGGCGCTGGTTCGATGCAGCCCGGCGGCGAGCGTGACCGCTTGAGCATGGTTGCCCGACGACACGGCGCACACCCCACGGGCCCGCAGCTCGTCGGGCAGCGAGGCGAGCGCGTTGTAGGCGCCACGAAACTTGAACGTCCCGCCGCGCTGGAAGGTCTCGGCCTTGAGCAGTACACCCGCGCCCGAGATCGCGTCGAGCGTCCGCGAGGTCAGTACCGGAGTGCGGTGGGCGACACCGTCCAGGCGCCCAGCCGCCGCGTGAACGTCGTCGAGCTCGAGGGGGTACCGCGCGTTGCGACCGTCGCCCACCAGCGCGGCGGGCTAGACCGAGCGGCTGGCGTCGCGCATCAGCCGCCCCACCGGGACGGCGGCCAGATGGTTGCCCTGCAGCTCGGCACGAAGCCGGGCCAGCATCGGGCGGACCTGTGACGCGTTGGTGATCGTGAGCTCGACGACCTCGCCGGCCTTGAGGTGTCCAAGCGTGTGCGTGCGGTCGCTGATCCTGATCGCGCCGCCGACCAGGCGGCCGCCGGCGCCGTGGGCAACCAACCACTGCCCGAGGCTCGGGCCACTGGAGGCATAGAGGAAGTGACGACCGCGGCCCCACGGACCGAGCAGGTGATGCAATTCGCCGCGGGCGCCCATCCAGCGCACGAGGCCGCCGTTGGGCAGACGCGGGAGGGCCTGGTCCCCGTAGCTGAGGAGGTTGCCGTCCACCGGCAATGACGCTTTCGCGAGACCGAAGGAGGCGTGCATGCCGTAGCGGGCCAACTGGTTGGCGACCGCCATCACGTCGGCGCTGGGGGCATCGATCAGGACGCCGACCTCGGGCGAATCGGTGGCGACGCTCGTCACCGGCCTGATGTGGGCGAAGTGCGCCACCAGCGAGTAGGAAGCGCCGGTGGTCAGCGCCCACAGGGCGACCGTCGCCGCGGCCGCGGCGGTGGTCGCGGCGTGGGCGGTCCGAACCCGCCAGACCGGTCGGGTGCGGGCCCGGCGCTCGTCTGAGAGGATCAGAGACGCCGTCGAGGGGCGGCGAGCGAAGGACGTGTCCGGCTCGGGGACGATCTCCAGCGCCCGGGCGATGGCCGGCTCGAGATCACGCTCACGCCGGGCGACCTGGGCGAGCTTGAAGCGCTCGAGCGCGGCATTGGAGGCGCGAACGTGACCGACCCCGAAGCCGTACGAGACGACTGGGCAGCCGCGGATGATCGCTTCGAGCACGGTCAGGCCAGCGCTCGAGTGCACGAGCACGTCGGCGGCGGCGAGCACATCGCCCATGCGATCGGTGAAGCCCATGACCCGCAGGCGAGGCTCACCGGCGAAGCGTTGAGCGACGCGGGCGCGCGTCTTGTCGTTGCGGCCGCACAGGCACAGCACGGTGGCGTCCTCGAAGGCCAGCGCGGCGCGGGTGGCTCCTGACAAATCACCGACGCCCCAGCCGCCGCCGGAGACCGCGATCACGCGACCGGAAGCGGGCAGGCCCAGGCTGCGGCGCGCATCGGCGCGCGAGCGCGCGGCCAAAAACGCGGGAGACGTCGGCGGCTTGGCCCAGCGCACGCTCCCGGGTCCGGCGATGGCCTCGACCTCTTCGGCGGACTCGGGGTGGGTGATGAAGTGCAGATCGATCCCCGGATGAGCCCAGAACTGCAGCCCGGCCAGATCGGTGATCGAGGAGTAGCAGGGCACTCTGAGCTTGCCGTTGCGCCGCAGTTCGCCGAGCACGGCGGTCACGCCCGGGTAAGTGGAAACGATCTGGTCGGGATCGTGAGCCCGGATCAGACGCATCAGGCCTCGGCGGCCAAAGAAGGTCAGCAGCTTGCGCGACAGCCAGCGGGTGGGCGCGAAGTACATGAACAGCCAGTACTGAAGGTCAAACAGCCATGGCAGGTACTGGAACATGAAGGCCGAGTTCTCGCGCAGGACCTTGGTCAGGATCGGGCCCATGGCGGGCAACCCGTTGACGACCGAGACTAGAGCGTCGGGATCCTCGTCCTTGAATTCCCGCGCCACTGCGCGCGCGGGTAGATCGTGACCTTCGCCGATGTCGGCGGAGACGATCAGGACCTTGCGGGGCTTGGCCTCGGCGTCGGGCTCGCCCGCCGGGATGATCGCGGCCAGGACACCGTCGGTCTTGGCCTTGGCCTGCTCGTGGCGCCAGGCGATATAGCGGCGCACGCCCTCGGCAAAGGGCGTCGCGGCCGTCCAGCCGAGTTCACGCTGCGCTCGATCCGAGGAGACGATCTTGCCGCCGAAGTCGCCCGGACGGGCGGGCGTGTGGACGATCTCGACGTCACCCATCAGCTCCTTGATCGTCTCGGCGATCTGCTTGATGGTCACCGTCTCATCGCTGGCCAGGTTGTAGACGCGGTTGATCGCCACGTCGTCCAGGCCGCTGGCGACACCCTCGGCCAGGTCCTCGACGTAGACGAACTTGCGTGATTGGCTGCCATCCCCGGCCAGGGTCAGCGGCTCGCCGGCCAGCGCCTTGTTGACGAACGCGGGCACGACCGCCGCCTCGCGGGCCCGGGGGCCGTAGGGGATCCCGAAGCGCAGGATCGTGTAATCGATCCCGTAGAGCTCCTGGTAGGCCTTGCAGTAGAGCTCGCCGGCGAGCTTGGTGCTCGTGTAGAGGTGGCTGGGCGGCGGGAGCAGGGTCTCCTCGTCGACCTCCTCGGCCTCGCAGTCGGAGTAGACCCAGATCGTCGAGGCGTAGACGATGCGCTTGACGCCGGCCCGCCGGGCCGCCTCGAGCACGGCGACCGTACCGCGGGCGTTGACCCGCTCGGCATCCTCGGGCTCGGCGTTGACGTCGTTGACATCCGCCACGGCGGCGAGATGGGCGACGGCGTCGCAGCTGTGAAGGGCGCGCTCCAGGGCCTCACGGTCGGTGATCGAGCCGAGCCTCGTGTCGACCGGGGACCCGTTCCCGTCCCCCCCTCGATGCCAGGGTGAGGGCCGCAGATCGTAGATGACCGGCTCATGCCCGCGGGCGCGCAGCTTGTCGACCACGTGCGAACCGATGAAACCCGAACCACCCGTGACCAGGACGCGCATGGGGTCAGGCCGCCGGGCGGTAGTAGAGCGGCACGCAGGAGTGATTCTGGGCGACCCAGTCAGAGTTGGGCAGCGACACGTCGTGGCCCATGATGCGGTGGCAGGGCTCGTCGTAGACGCGTCCCGTCGAGCGCTCGAGCCAGTCAAAGACGACGTACTTGTAGAGCCCCGAAACCATCCCTTCGGGGAGCTCGAGGCGGCTCGGGTACTGGGGGTCGAGCTCGGCCCGCGCGACTTCGTTCTTCCAGCTCACGATCTCGGGCATGCGCTGGACTGAAACCAGGCCGAGGGCGGCCGTGAACTCACTCATGCGGAAGTTCAGTCCCGCGACGTCGTAACTGGGCTTGCCGTAGTTGCGGAACGCGCGCGCGTGCTCGACGACCTCGGGGCGGCGCGAAACGAGGACGCCACCCTCACCGGTCGAGATCGTCTTGGTCGCGTAAAGCGAGAAGACGCCGGCGTCGCCCCACGAGCCGGGCTTACGGCCGCTCCAGCTCGCGCCGTGGGCGTGGGCGCAATCCTCGATCAGGAAGATGTCGTGCGCGCGGCAGTAGTCGGCGATCTGCTGACTGTCAAACGCGAGGTGGCCGCCGATGTGAACGACGAACGCGGCCCGCGGCTTGTGCTGCTGCGCCTTGGCCTCGAAGTCGGCGAACGACATGCAGAGATCCTCACGGTTGCAGTCCACGAACTGGACCTCGGCGCCCGAACGGATCGCCGCCAGCGGCGTGGCCATGAAGGTGTTAGAGGGGCACAGCACCGTCTCGCCCGCCACCCCGGCGAAGTGCAGAGCGGCCATCGCGCCGCCGGCCCAGCTCGACATTGACACGGCCGGGAGCTCGTTCCACTCCGCCCAGGCGGCCTCGAAGCGGGCGTTCATGTCTGCCTCTGACCAGCGGTTGGAATCCAGAACCTCGTCGATCAGCGCGTGGAAACGAGCCCGGTCGCGATCGTCAAAACCGATCGCGAAGCGCGCGTGGTCAGAGATGCTCTGAGGGGAAGCTGATGCTGGGTTCATATGGGGGGTGCGCCCGTGACGCTCGCTCGACACGCAGCGAGGCCGGCCGGCAGTGTCAAGTCCCGCGCGCTGAGTGCCAATCGTGCCAGTCAATATGCGCTCTGGCAAGCCTGTCAGACAGGTAGGACGGTACCGATTTTCCGCCTTTTCAGCTCGCTGGTGATCTCCGTCAGAGCCGCCGCGGTCCGGCGGTGGGAATCACGGGCGCTGTAGAAGTCAGCGTCGTGCAGCAGAATCACGTCTCCGGGGAGGACGCCGTGCAGAGCCCGGCGGGCGATCCGCGCCGGAGTGGTGAGCCGGCGCCAGTCCTTCCCCCATCGCGACCACAGCAGCGGCGCCAGGCCGGCGCTGTGCACGGCCCGCAGGCC
>JBOGYN010000139.1:0-5865 GCA_050696855.1 Solirubrobacteraceae bacterium
AGCTTGAGCTGTCCGAGCCGCACCCGGCCAGTCCTACTGCGCCGGCGCAGACGACAACGGTGACCGAGCAGCGCATCAGGGCGGTCAGCGCAGGGCGCCCCATCGCAGGAACGAGTCTACGGGCCCTGACCAGGGATTTTGCCCATACCGTTGATCTGTCAACTAGGATGTAAAGCATGGAAACGCTCACCCCGGACCAGCGGCCAGCCGCAGTGCTCAGCCAAGACCAACTGGAAGGTGCAGCCCTTGAGGCGTGGCGCGGCTTTCTCCAGAGCCATGCGTCGATCGTACGCGTGCTCGACGCCGAGCTGGTGGCCGAGCACGGCATCACGGCGCGCGATTACGAGGTGCTGCTGTATCTCGCTCAGTCCCCGGAGCGACGGCTGGCCATGTCCGCCCTCGCCGAGCGGACGATGTTGACCCGATCAGGGATCACCAGGCTGGTGGACGGCCTGGTGGCCGCCCAGCTGCTCGAGCGGGTCGCCTGCCCAAAGGACGCCCGGGTCTCCTACGGGCAGCTCACCGACGCGGGCTACGAGAAGCTCCGTGAGGCCGGCTGTTCGCACGTCGGCAGCATCCAGCGCCTGTTCTTCGAGCATTTCACGCCCGAGGAGGTTCAACAGCTCGCCGAGCTGCTGGGTCGCCTGCCCGGCGCGCGCATCGAAGGTCAGTGCACGGTCTCATAGGCCGGCGGCTTTCGCTGCCCGCACCCACCCGGTAGCTCGGAAGCGCCAATCCGCCCTGGGTGTCCCGGAGCATCTCGGGAGGTGCTTGATCAGTCAATCCTTGACGAGACAACTAAATCAGGCTATCCTTAGTTGCAAGCTCAACTATCTGTCAAGGAGTAGTACATGTCAGCCACCACCATCACCCAGATCCCGACCGGCGTATACAGCGTCGATCCCGCCCATTCGAACGTCGGCTTCGAGGTCCGCCACATGGGCATCGCCACGGTCCGCGGCAGGTTCGCCAGCTTCGAGGGCAAGCTCGACGCCAGCGGCGACACCCAGGTTCTCGAGGGCGCCGTGACCGTGGACAGCATCGATACCGGCGAGGAGAATCGGGACGGCCACCTCAAGTCACCCGAGTTCTTTGACGGTGCTCAGCACCCGCAGATCACCTTCCGCTCCACGGGCACCGAGCCCGCCGGAGAGGGCCAGATCCGGCTCGAGGGTGAGATCACGATCAAGGGCATCACCAAGCCGATCGAGCTCACCGGCACCGTTGCCGAGAACGGCGAGGACCCGTGGGGCCACGAGCGCGTCGGCCTTGAGGTCGAGGGCAAGATCGACCGCCGCGAGTTCGACCTCAAGTGGAACCAGACTCTCCCCAACGGCAACCTCCTGCTCTCCAACGAGGTCAAGCTGCTGGTCAGCGTCTCGGCCGTCAAGGCGAGCTAACCAGATGAAGATCCTGGCCATATCGGGAAGCCTCCGGGCAGCGTCGCACAACACGGCGCTGCTCCGGGCGGCAGCCGAGCTCGCCCCCGCGGGTGTCGAGCTCGAGTTGTACGAGAACCTCGAGGCGCTCCCGCCCTACAACGAGGACCGCGACACCGATCAGCCGCCGGCTGAGGTCGTGCGCCTGCGGGCGGCGATCGAGGACGCCGACGCCGTCCTGTTCGCGACCCCCGAGTACAACACGACGATGCCCGGCCAGGTCAAGCAGGTCGTCGACTGGGCCTCCCGCCCCCACGGGCCCGACGCCTCCTTGTGGGGCAAGCCCGTGGCGGCGATCGGCGCCAGCGTCACCGACTACGGAGCGATGTGGGCCCAGGATCATCTCCGCAACGCGCTGGCCCTGGCCGGGGCGCGCGTGCTCAAGACCGAGCTCGCGGTCGCCCAGGCCCACGAGCGCTTCGACACCGAAGGCCGCCTGACCCACCCGGAAACCCAAGAGCAGCTGGCCGCGCTAGTCGCGGAGCTGATCGACCATTCCCGCGAGTTCGCGGTGGCAGCCTAGAGGGGCATCCGTGCGCGGCGTAACCTCAGCTTCGATGGCCACTTCCGCCCGCCCGAGCGCCGAGGGCGCGATCGCGCCCGCCACCCGTATGGGAACCGTGAGGCTCACGGTTTCGGACATGGGCCGGTCGCGGGCCTTCTACGAGGAGACCCTCGGGCTCCCGGCGCGCGAGCTCGAGGACGGTGAGCTCGCCTTCGGGGCCGGACGGCCGCTGGTCGCGCTGCGCGCGGATCCCGGCGCGCCGTCTTTGAACCGTCGGGCCACAGGTCTCTTTCACCTCGCCGTCCTGCTCCCCACCCGGTTGGATCTCGCCCGCGCGCTGGCGCGCCTGGTTCAGACCCAGTGGCCGCTGGACGGAGCTTCCGATCACCTGGTCAGCGAGGCCCTCTACCTGTCAGATCCCGACGGCAACGGGATTGAGATTTATCGCGACCGGCCGCGGGATGAATGGCGACGGGTCGACGGCCAGCTCCAGATGGCCACCCTCCCCCTCGATCTGCGCAACCTCGCCGACGAGCTCGCGGCGACCAGCGCTCCCCCGTCACCGGCACCGGCCGAGACGACGATCGGCCACGTTCACCTTCAGGTCTCCGAACTCGAGCAGATCGAGGCCTTCTACGCCGGCATCCTCGGCTTCGACGTGATCGTCCGGAGTTACCCGGGAGCCCTGTTCGTGGCCGCCGGGGGCTATCACCACCACCTCGGTCTGAACACCTGGCAGAGCGCCGGGTCCGCGGCCCCCGAGCCGGGCGCGATCGGCCTGAGCTCCTACGAGGTCGTGCTCCCGGACGCGACCGAACTCGAGCGGGTGACCGCACGGATCAGCGACGCGGGGCTGGCGGTCGAGACCGACTCCGAGCTCGGCGGCTCACTGGTCCGCGATCCGTCGGGCAACGCCGTCCTGCTGCGCACGTGCTAAAGCGCTAGCGCCGGCCGGCGCTACCCTAGGCGACCTCGGCGACGTGGCGGAGTGGCTACGCAGCGGCCTGCAAAGCCGTCTACACCGGTTCGATTCCGGTCGTCGCCTCTAAGGCCCAATTGCGGTGATGGGTCGGGGGGCTCATGGGTGCCCGACGGTGGTACCGCCGGTCTGGTTGGCCACGTAGATCCCGCTGTTCTGCGGGGTGGTGTCCTGGGTGAACGAGATGTGTGTGCGACCGGCCTTGTCCAGGGCGGCGTCGATGAAGTCGAGCAGGTTCCGGTTGGCACTCGGGAAGACCGTGCAGAACAGCCCCAGGGTGCACACGTCCCCGACGTGCATCGGCTGCGGGGTGACTCGGGTCACGGCCCAGGTCGGATGGCCGGAGAGCAGGTTCAGCGACTGCGCCGCGTACACGTACCAGGATGCCCCCGCGCCGCCGCCCGGCGCCGGCTTTCCGTATGGCAGGGTCGAGATTTTGGTCGGCGTGCCGAGGTAGGAGACGTCGACCTTGCCCGGGTCTCCGGCTGTGATCGCGGGGAAGAAATGGGTGCCGGTGTCGGCGTTGACCTTGTACGGCGCGCCGGTCCCGCCCGTGGATCCGTTCCAGCTCACGCCGCCGTCAAACGAAGCCTGGACCCACATGTCCCATTCGTTGTCGAGGTTGTCGCCGAAGGCGACGTACGGATTGCCCTGGTTGTCGAGCGTCAGGTCGGCGAACAGGGCCGAGGCGTCGTGACCGATGCCGCCGTCAAACACGAGGTGACTCGTCCAAGTGGCGCCGCCGTCATCAGACGAGGCGACCCACACCGAGTGGAAGGTGTTGAGCTGGGTCAGGTTGCACCCGGTCGCGACATTGGTGGCGAGGTCGGCTCCCAGCCACGCCACGTAGATGCGGCCGGCATGCGGCCCGGATTTCACTACCTTCAGGCCGCCCGGGATGCTGTTACAGAACGACGCCGCCTCAGCCTGCGGGGAACCCGCGAGCACGTCGACGGGGGTGCCGAACGTCTTGCCGCCGTCGGTGGAGGACGCGACCCACACCTGGCTGGGGGCAAAATCGTGGTATTGGATGTAGACGCGCCCGTGGCCGGTGTTGCTGCCCGGCGGAACATAGGCGTCGGTCCATTGGCGATCGACCAGGAACGGCTGTGAGGTCGAATCCATCGTGTCGAGGCTGGTGCCCTTCTGCGGAAACGTTTTACCGGCATCGAGAGACTTGTAGAGGTCAATCTGCAGATTGCTGTTGAGGTTGCTTTCGTAGACCGCCCCGGTGCGGTCGACGTTGACCGTGGTGTCCCCGCTGGATGTCGCGACCGTCTGGCCCGGGCCCCAGGTCAGGCCACCGTTGAAAGAGCGGTAGAAGAGCGGGCCCGGCGACGCGGGATAGGAAACGTAGGCATTGCCCTCAGGCCCAAACGCGATCGATGGTTCGCCGCCGCCGTTCTGCGGGCCGACCTTTGCCACCGAGGCGTTGATGCTGGCGTATCCCGGCGCCGCCGCTAGCAGGAGGACCACCATGCAGGCGCCCGCGGACAACGCCGTGGCACGGGCAAAGCGAGACAGCCAACGGGCGCGAACCATGAGACCTCCCAACAGGTTTTGCCGGACTGAAGCTAAAACGCAAGCGCCGGCCGAAACTTGCGAAAGTCATCACCGGTCGCATCATGTTCTCGTTTCGGTCCCGCTGTCACATCGCCCAGACTTCGTGGGTCTAGTTGTATGACCCGACGCGAACAAGGAAGCAGACCGATGGATGAACAGGAATGGCTCGCGCAACAATTCGAGGGTCACCGAACCCGGCTGCGGGCGGTGGCCTATCGGATGCTCGGCTCGCTCAGCGAGGCAGACGATGCCGTCCAGGACGCCTGGCTGCGGTTCAGTCGCGCCGACCCGAGCGGCATCGAGAACCTCGGCGGATGGCTGACGACCGTTGTCGCGCGCGTGTCATTGAACATGCTCCGGTCACGCGCGTCGCGGCGCGAGCAATCCCTGGGCCCATACGTGCCCGAGCCGATCATTGACCCCGCGGACGGCACCGACCCTGAGCACGAAGCGCTGCTCGCCGACTCGGTCGGTCTCGCGTTGCTCGTCGTACTGGAAACGCTCGCTCCCGCCGAGCGGCTCGCGTTCGTGCTGCACGACCTGTTCGCGGTGCCGTTCGACGAGATCGCGGCGATCGTGGAGCGCTCTCCGGAGGCCACGCGGCAGCTCGCCAGCCGCGCTCGACGGCGCGTACGCGGTAGCGCTCCGACCCCCGACGTTGATCTGGCGATCCAGTGGGAGGTCGTCGAGGCCTTCCTGGCCGCCGCCCGAGACGGCGACTTCGACGCGCTGGTCGCCGTGCTCGACCCCGATGTTGTGCTCAGGGCCGACGGGGGCCCAGTACTTTCGCGCGTCTCGCGCGAGGTTCGCGGTGCCGAGACGGTCGCCGGTCAAGCGCTCATGTGGTCGCGGGTCGGCCTGACCATGCAGCGGGCGCTCATCAACGGCGCCGCCGGGCTCGTTTCGAGCCGGGACGGGCAACCGTTCTCGGTCGGCGCCTTCACGATCAGGGGCCGGAAGATCGTCGAGCTCGACTTCCTCGCCGACCCGGCGCGCCTGCGCCAGCTCGACCTGACAGTGCTCGACTAGGAGTCAGACCGCCGATCGAGCTGCTCGCTTGGCGTCTCGCCGTTCGGCGAAGCTGGCGATCAGGACGCTGAACTCAAACAGCAGGTAGAGCGGGACGGTCTCCAGGAGCATGGTGATCGCATCGCCGGGGAGGACTGCCGCCACCAGGCCGCAGGCGAGCACCGCGTAGCGCCGGTTGCTGCGGAGCTGCTTGGGCGTCACCAGGCCGGCCCGGGTGACCGCGAAGATGGCTACCGGGACCTGAAACAGGAGTCCCATCGCGAGCAGGGTCGTGGCGGCAAACTTGTAGTACTGGCTGGCCTGGACGAGAACGTTGAACTGGCCGCTGTTGAAGTTCTGGAAGAAGTGCA
>JBOGYN010000140.1:0-4484 GCA_050696855.1 Solirubrobacteraceae bacterium
ACTCGGAAGCGAGTGGATCGGCACGCCGCCCAACCAGCGCTGGGACTGCTATGACGAGGCCCGCTCGATCCTCGAATCCGGCGAGCTGCCGCTGGAGCAGCTCGTCACCCGTCAATGCGATCTGCACGGCATCGATGCGGTGCTGGCGAGCTTCGGCTCCGATCCCCAACCAAAGTCAATCCTCACGCCAGGAGGCACCCAGTGAACACCGTCGATCCGCAAGCACGTTGGGTCATCGCCGCGATCGATCACCCTCTTTACTCGTGGCCCTGCAAGGGACTCGAGGATCCGATCGAGCTGCTTGAGTCCGTAGCTGACGCAGGAGTCGACGCCGTCATCGCGTCGTACGGCACGATCCGCGATCACCGGCGGCACTTCGGCGCTTCCCGCCCCATCCTCAAGCTCGACCTGACAACCGTCTCGCTACACGAGGCGTACGTTGAAAGCGAATACGTGCTGGCGTGGAGCGTCGAGGACGCGCAGCGCTTGGGCGTGGACGCGGTGCTCACCTACGTGCAGCTCGGCGCCCCGTCTGAGCTCCAAGCGCTCCGGCACGCCGCCACGGTAGCGGCAGCAGCCGACCGGGCAGGGCTCACGTACGTCTGCGAGATCATGCCCGTCGAGAGCTCCCGCTACCCAGACCCAGCCGCGCCTGAGGCGATCGCGGCGGCAGCCCGAGTCGGAGCAGAGCTCGGCGCGCACATCGTCAAGACGACGCTGCCCGACCCGCCTGCGTCACTGTCCCAAGCAATCGGTTCGGTGCCGGTAATCGTCGCTGGTGGATCGCCGGTGGACGAGGTCTCAGAGCTGCTCGACAATGTGCGCGCAACGATCAAGGCCGGTGGACGCGGCGTCGCGTTTGGTCGCAATCTGTGGGGACACAGCGATCCTGCCGCATTGGTGCGTGAGCTGCGCAGCATCGTCCACGACGACGTCCTGGTACCAGGGCGGTGAGGCGCATAGCCGCTCCCCGCGGTCGGGCGATCGACGCCCCACGCGACGAGCACAGAATGGCCGCGGCTCCAGTTCTCCGTGCAGGCGCTGTTTGGTCGACACCGCGAGCCAGGTCTGCACGGGAGGCGACGATCGAGCGGCGTCACGACGAACGCGCCCGATGTCGGCGGCTCGCGCTCTCGCCACACCATCCCCCTGACCCTTTGGAGGCCCCGAAATGACACACCAGGCAACCGCCGTGTTCTTGCTGAGGGATACGCGTAACGCGATCGCCAGCATCACGCTCAACCGGGCTGGTGAGCGCAACGCGCTGTCACTCGACCTGATGCGCGAGCTGATTGGCGAACTGGACAGCGTCGCCAGCGACCCAGATGTGCGCGCAATCGTCCTGCGGGCCTCGGGCACCGCATTTTCCTCCGGCCACAACCTTCGTGAGCTGATCGGACGATCGGAAGACGAGCAGCGAGCGATCTTCGATACCTGCACGCAGATGATGCAGACCCTCCAGCGCGTCCCACAACCAGTGATTGCCGCCGTCCAGGGGGTGGCAGCCGCGGCCGGCTGCCAGCTCGTCGCAGCCTGCGACCTGGCGGTGGCCTCCACCGACGCGACATTCCTGACGCCTGGAGTGCGTATCGGGTTGTTCTGCTCAACACCGATGGTCGCCCTGAGCCGCAACATTGGCCGCAAGCGAGCGCTCGAGATGCTGCTGACCGGTGAACCAATTGACGCGGCAACCGCGAGCGCCTGGGGGCTCGTCAACCGAGTTGTCTCCCCGGCGCTGCTTGACGAGGAGACCTTTGCGTTGGCCGAGAGGATCTCCGCGGCGAGCTCGCTGACCGTGCGAATCGGCAAGCAGGCCTTTTACCGCCAGATCGAGATCGAGCAGCAACAAGCCTACGAGTACATGAGCGAGACGATGGCACTCAACGCCGTCACCTGCGATGCACAAGAGGGCATGTCCGCCTTTTTGCAGAAGCGCTCGCCCGTGTGGCAGGACCGGTGAGCAGATGAACCATCGTCCACCGTCCTCAGCACCGGCTTCATCGCTCGTCCCGGAGGCAAGCGAGCCTCGGATGCTGCTCTATCCCCGGATCCGCAAGTCCCCGTATTTCGACGCCGCTCGCCGTCATGGCGTGGCTGTCTACAGCGTCTATAACCACATGTATATCCCGCGCCACTACGGCGATCCAGTGTCCGAATACTGGCACCTACTGAACGGGGTCACGCTCGCTGACGTTGGCGTCGAGCGCGCGGTCGAGATCTCCGGGCCCGACGCGCTGCGACTCACCAACATGCTCGTAACCCGGGATCTGCACAAGTGCGAGGTCGGACAGTGCAAGTATGTCTTCCTGACAACGCCCGAAGGCGGGATCGTCAACGATCCAGTGCTCCTGCGCCTGGAAGACCAGCGATTCTGGCTAACTCTGGCCGACAGCGACGCGCTGCTCTGGGTCAAGGGCGTTGCCTACGGTTCAGATCTGCGCGTTGACATCTCCGAGCCCGACATGGGCCCCGTGCAGGTCCAGGGGCCAAAGTCAAAGGACGTGATGGTCGACCTCTTCGGGGAGTCGATCCTTGAGATCCCCTACTACTTCGTTCGCCCATACACATTGGACGGAATGCACGTTTTCATATCACGCACTGGCTACAGCGCCGAACTGGGCTACGAGATCTACCTGTATGACGCGACGCGCCATGGGACCCAGCTGTGGGAGAGGCTGATCGAAGCCGGGGCCCCCCACGATCTCGCAGTGAGCGGCGTGTGTCACATCCGACGGATCGAAGCAGGAATTCTCGCCTACGGCGCCGATATGAGCCTCGACACCAATCCCTTCGAGGTAGGGATGGGCTATCCCTGGATGGTCGATCTGCATCAGCCCGATGATTTCATCGGTCGTGACGCGCTGGCGAGGATCGCCGAGGAGGGTCCGCGACGCCGGCTCGTCGGCGTCCAGATTGACGGCGGCGCGTTAGGCTCATACAGCGACGGGAGCATGGTCGACGCCTACTCCGTGCGACGTGGCGACCGCGACATCGGCCGTGTCACCTCGGCTTGTCACTCGCCAAGGCTCGAGAAGAACATCGGTCTCGCGCTGCTTGCCACCGACGATGCTGACCAGGGGACCGAGCTCGAGGTCGTGATCGACGGCGTTTCCAGGGCCGGCGTCGTGGCGCCGACGCCGTTCGTCGACACACAGCGTGAGGTCCCCCGTCAAACCCTGCACGCGGCAGGGTGACGCAATGAACCTCAGTCCACGCCTTCACGGAGGAATCGCACTCGTCACCGGAGCGGGAGGGAGCATCGGTCGAGCAAGCGCACTGCGGATGGGTCAAGAAGGTGCCCAAGTGGCGGTCGTCGACCTTCGCCACGACACCGCAGCACAGACCATCGAGCTGCTTGAGCGCCATAACGTGCAGGCCGCCGCCTTTCAGTGCGACGTCGCCGACCCGTCGTCGGTTCAGGCCATGGTCGAAGCTTGCGTCGAGCGTTTCGGGCGGATCGACTACCTGCACAACAACGCCGGCGTTCTGATCCCCGGGACCGCCCTGACGCAACGACTCGAGGACTGGGATCTTCACTTTGCGGTTAATGTTCGCGGAGCGCTCCTGGTCTCGCGCGCGGTCATCCCTCACATGCAGCGCCAGGGTCGCGGCGCGATCGTCAACACCGCCTCGAGCGCCGGGTTGGTCGGCGAGCCCGACTGTGTCGCTTACGACTCCAGCAAGCACGCGGTCGTCGGGCTGACGCGACAGATGGCGATGGACTTCGCCTCTGATGGAATCCGCGTCAACTGCATCTGCCCCGGATGGATCGACACCGGATTCAACGACCCGATCTTTGAGCAGGCCGGCATGGACGACGCTGCCATCGCCGCTTTGGTCCACGAGGCGGTCCCACTAAACCGCCAAGGTGTCGCCGAAGACGTCGCCCCCGCGGTCGCCTTCCTCATGTCTGATGATGCGCGTTACATCACGGGGCATCCACTGGTGATCGACGGCGGTCTGGTGGCGCGATGAGTCAAAGGCGATCTAAGGCACCGGGGGCCCGGCTGAGCAGTCGAGGGCTGCAATGAACGAGAGGCTGCTGATTGTCGGTGGGGATGCGGCTGGGTTAAGCGCGGCCGCACTGGTTGCCCGTCTCGGAGCTCAGAAGGAGATTTGCGTGTTTGAACGCGGGGGTGCCGCATCGTACGCCGCCTGCGGCATGCCCTACTTCCTCAAGGGGGCGATCCCCGACCCCGCCAGCCTGCTCATGCGAGGGATCGAAGAGTTCCACGCAGCCGGGGTTGAGGTGCGCCTAGAGCACGAGGTCAAGGAGATCGACACGGCCACTCAGCGTGCGACTGTCATTGACAAGCGGACCGGTGCGCAAACCACCGAGCGCTTTGATCAGCTGCTGCTCGCGACCGGAGCACGGGCCTCGCTCCCGTCGATCACGAACATCCAGGCGTCCAATGTGTTCACGCTGCGCCACTACGACGACGCGATCGCGATCGATGCCTACTGCCAGGGGCGACGCCCTCGAC
>JBOGYN010000141.1:0-3038 GCA_050696855.1 Solirubrobacteraceae bacterium
CCTCAGAACAGCTTTTCAAGACGATCCCGTGGCTGCCGCTGAAGCCCCAGCGCCGTCTCGCCCAGGCCTTCCCGCGCGTGGTCTCCGGACGGATGGAGGACTTCGGCCTTCCGACCCCCAACCATCGCTTCCTCGAGGCCCACCCGACCGTCTCCAGTGAGCTCCTGCTGCGCCTCGGCTCCGGCGACGCCGTGGCCAAGCCCGACATCGACGAGCTCCTTGGGGACCGGGTCTGCTTCGCGGACGGGAGCGTCGAGGCGGCCGATGTGATCGTGTACGCGACCGGCTATCGGATCAGCTTCCCGTTCTTTGACCCCGACTTCATCTCCGCTCCCGGCAACGTGCTGCCGCTCTACAAGCGCATGTTCAAGCCCGGGATCGACGACCTCGCCTTCATCGGCCTGGGCCAGGCGATCCCGACCATCTTCCCGTTCGCCGAGTGCCAGGCCAAGCTCGCCGCCCGCTGGCTGGCCGATGACTGGGCGCCGCCCGACCGCGCCGAGATGGAGGCCGAGATTCGCCGTGACGAGGAGCGCCACGTGAGTCACTACTCGGCGCGCCAGCGGCACACGATGCAGCTCGATTACTACACCTACGAGTACGACCTCCGCAAGCACGTCGTGCCCGCCGGCCGCGAGCGCGCGCGGGCGAGGGGCGGCCTTCGTACTCGAACGGTTGAATCGCTGGCTCGGCATAGCGCCCGGTGAAGGACGCCTCTTCGATGATCTGGCCGCCGCTCGGGCTCAGTCGCCGCTGAGCGCGCCGCCGCTGAGCGCGCCGCCGCTGGCCGCCGGGGTGGCGTAGAACCCGGCCAGGGCGGCACAGATGGCCAGCGTCACGTAGGGCGATACGAGGGCCAGAGCGGTCGCCGTCGCGTAGGGGATCAGCCCGATGACCGAGCGGCCGAGCACGCGCCGGCGTTCGGCGAGCTCCATCGGGGGCTCGATCAGGTGCGAGCGGCGCAGCAGGATGTGCTGATTGAGGGTCGCAAAGGCAATCGCCATGACCAAGAAGGCACCGCCGTAGATCGCCGCGGCCAGCTTCTGGCCGTGTTGCTCGCGCAGGTAGGCGGCGATCAGCTCGGTCGCGAAGGGAAGGATCACGATGCTCATCAGCAACAGCAGGTTGAGGATCAGGATCGAGTGGTCGGTCTGTCGCAGCCGGCCGATCATCACGTGGTGATTGATCCAGATGATTCCGATCGTGAGAAACGAGGTCGCATAGGCGGCGTACTCAGGCCAGTTGTGACCCAGCCTGTGGGCAAGCGAGATCCCGTGGGTCGGCTGGGGGACGTTGATGGACAGGACGAGCAGCGTGATCGCCACCGCGATCACCCCGTCCGAGAACGCCTCCAGGCGGTTGGTCCCCATGCCTCAGGGTTCGCCGAGGTGTCCGGCGATCCTGTTCGCCGGACGTGATGCATCTAAGGTCCGCATAGCGGTACTTAGACACAGCACGTCTGACTAGACCAATTCGATCGAATTCGTGCTGTGATTAGAGTGCAAGGTCTGCGGGAAAGCGGGACCGAGGCCGGCAGAAGGCTGGCGACGTCGGAGCGACAACGAGGAGGACCAGTATGAGCAGCGAGCACTCCCACAGCGGTCCCGGGTACGCCTCGCCGGAGGTGGCCCGCCAGCAACCGGCCGAGCAGCTCATCTACGTCGCCGCCCTGTACGAGGGGACGGGGATCGACAAGCCCGATTTCATCGCCGTGGTCGACGTCGATCCCGAGTCCGCGCAGTACGGCCAAGTGGTCGGTCGGACCGACATGCCGGCTGTCGGCGACGAGCTTCACCACTTCGGCTGGAACGCGTGCTCTTCGGCGTGCCACTCCCAGCTTCAGCGCGACACCTTGATCGTGCCCGGCTTTCGGTCGTCGCGGATCCACATGCTCGATGTCTCCGATCCCCGTTCACCGCGCATCAAGAATGTGATCGAGGGTGAGGAGATCAAGGACAAGCTCGGCCTCAGTGCGCCCCACACGGTCCATTGCATGCCGGGGGACATCGTCACGATCTCGATGCTCGGCGACGCCGACGGAAACAGCCCCGGCGGGTTCGCGATCCTCGACGCGCGCGACTTCTCGATCGCCGGACGCTGGGAGAACGAGCGCGGCAACCACGAGTTAATGTACGACTTCTGGTACCAGCCGCGCCAGAACACGCTCGTCTCCAGCGAGTGGGGCGCTCCCAACACCTTCCAGGATGCTTTAACCCCGCCGATGTCGCGGCCGGCAAGTACGGCCGCAAGCTGCACTTCTGGGACCTCGAGCGCCGTGTCCCGGTGCAGAGCCTCGACCTCGGCGACGACGGCTGGATCCCGCTCGAACTGCGCTGGCAGCACGATCCCAATTCCGCCCAGGGCTTCGTCGGCGTGACCCTGTCCAGCACGGTTAAGCGCTTTTACCGCGACAACGGAGCCTGGGACGCCGAGACGGTGATCGAGATCGCCAACGAGGACCTCGAGGGCTGGCCATTGCCCGACGGCGTGCCCGGCCTGATCACCGACATCGTGCTCTCGCTCGACGACCGCGACCTGTTCTTCTCCAACTGGCTGCACGGGGACCTGCGTCACTACGACGTCTCCGATCCCCGCCGGCCCCGGCTGAAGTCCCAGGTCTGGCTCGGGGGCCTGCTCGGTCGCGACGGCGGGCACCCCAAGGCCGGCGAGGCGCTTAACGGCGGTCCCCAGATGCTCCAGAACTCGCTCGACGGTCGCCGGGTCTACGTCTCCAATTCGCTCTACTCGACCTGGGACAACCAGTTCTATCCCGGGCTCAAGGGTTGGATCACCAAGCTCGACCGGCAAGCCGACGGCACCTACGCCCTCGACGAGGACTTCTTCGTTGATTTCCACGAGCAGACCGATGGAGCGCGTCCCCACGAGATCCACCTGCCGGGTGGCGACTGCACGACCGAGATCTTCCAGTAGCCAGGCCTCCACGCCATCCGCCCGTTCGGGTCGCCGCGGCAGACCCACGGTGGGCGGTCGACACCGACCGCCGGATCGAGTTGGTCGAGCGCTAGTCGGGCTGGCCC
>JBOGYN010000142.1:0-3029 GCA_050696855.1 Solirubrobacteraceae bacterium
ATCAGGAGGTGTGCGGCGGCTGCGGAGCCGGGTTCGTCCTCGAGCAGCGCACGCGGGGCGGACGGGTCGGTCGCCACCAGATCGCCGAGTTGCCGCCGATCAGCGTGATCTGGACTGAGCATCGCACGCACCAGCTGCGCTGCCGGCACTGTCGCGAGAGGACCGGCGCCCGATTGCCGGAGGGGGTCGGCAGCTCGGTGTTCGGATCCAGGTTGCAAGCGGCGATCGTGACGTTGACCGCCCGGCATCGTGTCTCCCGGCGAGGTATCGGCGAGCTCGCCAGCGATCTGTTCGGGATCACGCTCTCGACCGGCGCGGTGGACCAGATCTGCCAGCGCACCTCAGACGCTTTGGCCGGCCCGCACCTGCAGCTGCAGGACTGGGTGCTGGACCAGGGCGCGGTGCATGTCGATGAGACCGGCTGGCGCACGCGCGGTGAGGGTCGAGCATTGTGGACCGCGACTACTCCTCGGGCGACGTTCCTGCAGATCGCCGAGCACTGCAACCGCGAACAGTTCAACGCGCTGATCGGCCCGTATCCAGGGATCGTGGTCTCTGACCGCTGGAACGGCTACAGCCATCTCGATCCCAACCAGCGCCAAGTGTGCTGGTCACATCTGCAGCGCGACTTCCGCCGACACGCCGATGGTCTGGGCGAGCAGAAGACCTTCGGCGAACAGGGCTTCCCGCTCACCAGCCAGGTGTTCATCGCCTGGCGCGCCTACCAGCACGAGCACCACAATCGCCAGCGGCTCCAGGCCGAGATCGCCCCGATCCAAACCCAGCTACGAGCGCTACTCGAAGCGGCCAGCCCGAAGAGCAGGCGCACCCGCTGGCATCGCCAGTTCGCCAACAACCTGCTCAAGGTCTGGCCCGCACTCTGGACCTTCACCACGACCGACGGCGTCGAGCCGACCAACAACCCCGCCGAACGCGCGCTCCGCGGCCCGGTCATCCACCGAAAACTCTCGCTCGGCACCCAAAGCAACCACGGCGAGCGGTTCGCCGAACGCAGCCTCTCCGCCGCCGCGACCTGCCGACTCCAACGCCGCTCGCTGTTCACCTACCTCACCGAACTGATCACCACCCACACCCGCGGTGACCCGTTCCCCGCGCTCACCTGAGCGGCCCCGACGACTGAACGGTTACCGCTTTTTGCGCCGGCGGCTGATCCCGTCTCGCGCACAACCTTCCGAGGGCGGAAGGTGCGGTTGAGGCGATCGAGGTCCTCGGGGCGTGCCTTGGCGTGCAGGTAGCGCTCGGTTGTTGTGATCTTCGAGTGGCCGAGGAAGCCCTGAACCCACCGCGCGTCGGTCTCCCCGGCGATGTCCGCCCGGCCACCCAGCGCAGCGCGGACAAGGCGAGCACGCCGCTCGGCGCGATCCCCGGACGACACATCGACGTGCGCCACGAGAGCGGGCCACGACGCGAGCCCGAGTCTCGGACGCGACACCCTTGCCCGTCGACGGCTGAACAGTCGGTCTGATTATTCCGTGGTGGGCCAGGTCGCGGTGGCGCGGACGCCATCGCCCTCCTCGGGCTTGGCGCCGCCGACGGCGATGATGTCGAGCCCGTCGGGGCCGGCCTCGAACGCTCGGACAACCTCGGGCGCGACGCGGATGACATCCCAGGTCCCGAGCTCCTGGGTCTCGTCGTCGAGCAGGATCCGGCCGGAGCCGGCGACGACGACGTAGGCCTCTTCCTGCTCCTTATGGCTGTGAGCGATCGAGCTGCGAAGGTTCGGGGCGTACCGAAAGAGACTTACCCCTAGGTCGCGGGAGTCAAGGTGCTTACGGCCAAAGCGGCCCTCCAGCCCCTCCACCCGCCCGGCGACTGAGTCCTCGACGTCGAGCAGGTTGACCTTCGCAAAACGGGACATGCGATCTCCTCGGCTGGACAGTGAGTCGGTGCGGCGTGGGAACCCTAGCTGTCGAGGCCATCTGGAATGCTTACCGCCGTCGTCGCGTTGAGCAAAGCATTCGTCCGGGGCGGGCTGCCTCGACGCTTGCTGTTGGGCCCGTGAGCGGGCGTCGCGGCGTGTGAAGGCGGGTCAGCGCACGATGCGGAAGCTGCGCATGACGGCGTTGCCGCTGTGCCCGTCGGATGCGGTCTCCACCGCTTGCAGCTGGTAGACGCCGACGGCCAGGGGCTTGCGGTTACCGCGCTCACCAGGAGCCCTTGGAAGTGACTTGAACTGTCCTCGTAATCGCCGATCGCGCCTCCATCTGCCGGCCGACGAGCAGGACAGCGAGGAAGACAAGACGCTCGCGTCGGCCGCCAGCATCGCGCTCGTCCGCCACCAGATGCGCCGCATCAGCCGCGGCAAGCATCCCACCGGCAAGACCCACCAGGTACCCGCGCTCGTCTGTGACCAGCGTACGCAACGACGCGCTCTACGCCGCCACCGCGCGTGGCTGGCGGCCCGGGTATAACAAGCCGCGACCAGCTTCGTGGCGTTTCGACCAGGAGGATGACCGACATGAAGGCAGCAGTGATCTACGAGAACGGCGACCCCGGCGTGCTTCGGTACGAGGACGTGCCCGAGCCGGAATGCCCGGACGGCTTCGTGGTGGTCGATGCCGAGGCGATCAGCCTCGAGGGCGGTGACCTGCTCGCCCGCGCGGCGTCGCCGCCACCGGCGGTTCCACACATCGTTGGCTACCTGAGCGCCGGGACCGTGAGCAAGATCGGCGCCGGCGTCGAGGGCCTTGCGGTCGGCGACCGGGTCGTCGCCCTCAACGCAGCGGGATCGCACGCCGCCCGGCGAGCGGTCCCCGCGGCCATGACCTGGCCGATTCCTGCTGGGCTGGACGGCGCCCGCGCGGCGTGCGTGCCCGTCGCGTTCGGAACCGCGTATGAATGCCTCTTCACCGCCGGCAGCCTCACGGAGGGCCAGACCGTCCTGATCCACGCCGGAGCCGGCGGCGTCGGAATGGCCGCGATCCAGCTCGCCAAGCGCGCGGGCGCGACTGTGATCGCGACCGCCTCCAGCGACAACAAGCTCGAACGGCTCAAACCGCTCGGGCTCG
>JBOGYN010000143.1:0-2197 GCA_050696855.1 Solirubrobacteraceae bacterium
TCTACACCCCCCGTGCGCTCTGGCGGGTGGCGCGTGCGCTGCGGCGCGAACGCCCCGACGTTGTCTATGCCCACCTGTTCTGGAGCTACTGCCTCGCTCTGCCGATCGCCGCCCTGGTCACTCCACACGCCTGCCGGATCCAGGGGCGGCGTTCGCTTCCGGACGTCGACGTGCCCAGCTGGCACTGGTTTGGAAGCCTGCGCCGGCTGTCAGATCGGTGCGCCCATGGCGCGATCGCCAACAGCCTCGCGGTCGGCAGCGCTGTCGCCGCAAACGAGCCCCGGCTAGCCGGGCGGCTCTGGGTGGTGCCCAACGGCGTTGCGCTCCGAGGTCCGGCCTCTCGGTCGAAGGACGGGGTCGTCACCCTGACCTGCGTGGCCAATTTGATCGGCTACAAGGGTCACGCGACCCTGATCGATGCCCTCGTCGCGCTGCCCACCGACGGCTGGCGTCTCCAGCTCGTCGGCGACGGCCCCGAACGGCCCCGGATTGAGGCCATGATCGCTGCCGCTGGCCTGGCCTCTCGCGTGCAGCTGCTCGGGCGCCGCGACGATGTGGACGCGATCCTCGCCCGGTCAGACCTGGTCGTCCTGCCGTCATACAGCGAGGGGCTGCCCAACGCCGTGCTCGAGGCGATGGCGTGCGGCCTGCCGGTGGTGGCCAGCGATGTCGGCGGAACCCGGAGCCTGCTCGGCTCGGGGGCCGGCCTGCTCGTGCCCCCGCGAGACGCGCCGGCACTCGCCAGGGCGCTGCGGCTGATGATCGACGATCCGGCCCGCCGCGCTAGCGCAGGGCGCCGCGGCCGGGAGCTCGTTGCCACCGCGCTCAGCGTAGAAGCCCGGCGTGACGCCGAGTTCGCAGCCTTTCGTGACATCTGCGAGGGGCGCGCTTCGCGGCGGCCAGGAGCTGCCTAACCAGTCGCTGCGCGCCCTGAGTTCACGAACACAAACTCATTACAGCCCAGTCCGCCACCGCAGGTACGCAGCGCTACGAGCGTGAAGCCACGGACCCGATAGTGGTCGAAGATCCGCTCGGGGCTCGCAACTTCGAACGGATAGCCCCCAACCCAGTCAACGAGGTCGTGCCAGCGGCTCATGCCCCGCTGGCGCTTGTACTCCGTCCAGGAGCGCACGTAACGAAGCGGCTGAAGCTGCGCGACGGCCAGGCCGGCGCTGAGGATCTCGCGGGGAGCCATGACCACGAGCACGTACGCGGGCCGTAGAGGGGGCGGCAAGCGGTTGTAGCCCCGCTTGATCCGCCGCCAGACCCGGCTGCGCAGACCTTGGTCGTTGTAGATCGAGATGAACAGCCGCCCGCCCGGAGCGACCGCGTTGGCCACCGCCTCCAGCGCCTGTTCCAGCCCGCCGGTGTGATGAAGGACTCCACACGAGTAGACGATGTCGAACGTGCCCAGCGAGCGCACGTAGACCGGGTCGAGGACGCTGCCGGGTTCGATCGTCCAGTGATCAGCGCCCGCGGCGTAGCGCGACTTGAGCTCCTGGGCGCAGCCGACGCTGCCGGGATCGAAGTCAAACGAGTGGATCCGCGTGGCGCCGAGACGGAGGGCAGACAGCGAGAACAGCCCGCTGCCACAGCCGACATCGAGAAAGCTCGCGCTGGCCAGCGAGCCGACCCCGAGCATGCGGCGCAGCGAGGTCTGCGCCTCGGCGATGCGCTCATCGTCGAGCACGGACAGAAATTGGCGCCAGTTCTCGCCAAAGGAAAACCTCTGCCCCGCCGCCACCTCGCACGCATGGTCGCCGGTCTCGTTTGGTTGCTGAACGTCGTCCACCGCAGATCGACCGCGCACTGTAGCTCCCTACCGGGCAACCTGGGCAAACCAGCGCACAGCCACACGCTTGACCGGGAGAGGCAGATCAAGCTGGGCGACGATGTCCGCGTCGGCACGGACAAACGGTGACGCCCAGTGCACCACCGCAGACGTGACCAGCACGGCCGCCGCCAAGCCGACGGCCAGTGCCACCGCCGGGCTCAGAGTGAGGACCGGGATGGTCGCAGCTACCAGCGGGGCCAGCCACAGCACCGGCCGCGGTCCCCGCTGGCCAACGCACAGCACGGCTGTCCGCGCGTAACCCACGAGCACGACCGCGAGAGCGATCGCCGTTGCGAACGCCGGTCCCAGAACCCCCATCTGAAGGGGGCCGACGAAGACGAGGTCGGTGACGATGTTGACCAC
>JBOGYN010000144.1:0-4091 GCA_050696855.1 Solirubrobacteraceae bacterium
GACCAGTGCGCCTCGACGCCCTGCCAGGCCCAGTCGGGATCCGGCGGCTCCGGGTCGGCGTTGCGGGTCGCGAACACGAGCACGAAATCGTGGTGGGCGCCTGCGGCCAGCTCGAGCTCGAGGGCCAGCGCTTTGCCCCCGTGGCCGTCGGCCACCGGCTCGGCTTGCCGGCCTCCGGTCCAGTGCAGGCGCGTGTCGCCCGTCTCGGCGGTCCAGGCTCCGTCGTCGCGCTTGACCAGGCTACGGAGCGGTTGTTGGCCGAACGTCGCGCGGGGACTGAGCACGACGTCGACCCGAGCGGTGCCCTCGAGCGCGGTGACCCGGCGCAGGATCACGGCCCGGCCGGCGGCGCTGGGGAGGGCGAGTGCCTCGCGGCACTCGATTGTCGCCTCGTCGGTGATCCAGCGGCTGCGCCAGATCAGGGTGCTGGGCTCGTAGTAGCCGCCCCACACAAACCGGGCGCGGGGGGTGATCGCGTAGGCGCCGGCGCCTCCGATCAGCGACGAGAAGACCGCATCTGAGTCCCAGCGCGGAAAGCACATCCAGGCGAAGTCGCCGCGTGGGCCGACGAGAATTCCGCGCTCTCCGTCAGCCAGCAGCGCGTACTCACGCAGAACGTGGGGTCGCTCCGCGCCGACGGCGCTGGCCGGCGAGGCCGAGGGGCTCATCGCGCCAGCCTGGTCGCCACCGTGCCGACGGCCGCCGCGACCCCGGCCACCGCGCCGGCGACCAGCGGACGATGGGTGGCGGCCCACAACTGGGGACTGCGGGTCTTGGCCTGAGCGTCGAACATCCCGTGCGTCGCGGCGAGGTCCTGGACCGGTGTGAAGAGGTTGTCGGGCCGGCCCGGGGCGACCGGCATGTCCTGGATCTGCTGGCCCTTGATGCCCGTCTTGCCCAGGTACCAGTCGGCGAAGCTGGGGGCGAGGGTGGTGCCGATGATCGCCTGCACCGCGCTGTAGCCGACCCATAGCTCGCGACGCTTGTGATGCGCAGCCCAGTAGACGGCCTCGGCGGGAATCTCCGGTTGGTAGATCGGCGGCACCGGCATCGGATGCTTGGGTAGCTTGGAGCGACACCAGTTGAACTGCGTCGTGTTCACGCCGGGAAGCTGGACCATCGTGATCTGGACCTTGCTCTTGTCGGCCAGCAGCTCGGTCCGGATCGAGTCCGTGAACCCGCGGATCCCGAACTTGGCGCCGCAGTACGCGGCCTGTAGGGGAATCGCCCGATAGGAGAGGGCCGAGCCGACCTGGACGATCTTTCCCCGGTCGCGCGCGACCATCCTCTTCAGCGCCGCCATCGTCCCGTACACCGCGCCGAGATAGGTGACCTCGGTCGCGCGCTTGAACTCCTCGGGCTCGGTGTCGATCACGCGGGCGAACACAGTCGCCATGGCGTCGTTGATCCAGATGTCGATCGGACCCAGTTCCGCCTCGACCCGTACCGCTGCTGCCTCTACCGCCTCGTGATCGGACACGTCGGTGGGGACCGCCAGGGCCCGGCCACCGAAGGACTCGACCTCCTGCTGGGCGCCGTTCAGGCCCTCCTCTCCGCGCGCCAGCAGGCCGACGTGCGCGCCGCGCTTTCCGAACGCATGCGCGATCGCGCGGCCCACCCCGCCTGATGAGCCCGTCACCACGACAACCTCAGGTCTCGCGTTAGCAGTCATTTCATCTCCTCCTTTGTCGGTGTGAATCCGGGCCGGCGCGGATCAGTGGGCAGCTCGCCGGTCACACCGTGACGCCGGCGGCCGGAAGGCCGTCCCCGCCCGCCCGCACGCGCCCGGTGGCGATCCGTTGGGCGAGCCGCGAGGCCAGCGCCATGATCGTCAAGGCCGGGTTGGCCGAGCCCTGCGTGGGGCAGACGCTGCCGTCGCACAGGAACAGGTTCGGCACCCCCCAGACCCGGTGGTCTGAATCGACCACGCTGGACTCGGGGGTGGCACCCATCCGGCCACCGCCGACCAGGTGGGCGTAACGGTGAATGGTGAGCGTGTCCTGGGCCCCGGCGGCCTGCAGGATCTCTTTGATCACGTTGGTGGAGTAGGCCATGTTGGCCTTGTCGTTGTCAGTCAGCGTGTAGTCAAAGCGGGCGACCGGGATCCCGTAGGGATCGGTGTCGTCGGCGAGGGTGACCCGGTTCTCGGGGTGGGGGAGCAGCTCGTTGAGGACCCCGATCGTGGTCCAGTGGTTGTAGTCGCGCATGTACTCGCGCAGGGCGCGGCCCCAGTGGCCGTCGGCGAGCACGTGCTCGGCCCAGCCGATCGGCTGCGGCGAGACGGTCTGGATCGAGAACCCGCGGGCAAACCCCCGGGCCTGGTCGGTCTCATAGAACTGCTCGGAGGACACCTCGGGCGGCGGCCCCTTGTACATGCGCAGCTCCTGGGGGAAGCGCCCCGCGGTCTGGGAGGCCCCCTGCACCATCACGTAGCGCCCCACCTGATCGTCGTTATTGCCCAGCCCGTGGGGAAAGCGTCCCGAGGTCGAGTGCAGCAGCAGCCGCGGGGTCTCGATCGAGTACCCGCACACGGCGACCGCCCGGGCGCGCTGGTGGCGATGAGCGTCGTCACCTTCGCGCACATAGGTCACTCCCGTCGCGCGTTCCCCGGCCGGATCGAGTTCGACGCCCACCGCCATGCTGCCGGCGCGGATCTCGACCCCGTGGGCGAGCGCGTCGGGGAGGTGGGTCACGTACGGGCTGGCTTTGGCATTGACCTTGCAGCCCTGCAGGCAGAAGCCGCGGTAGATGCAGTGCGGGCGGTTGCCGAAGGTGCCGTTGACGATCCCGACTGGGCCGACGCGCATCTCGATGCCGCAGCGCAGCGCGCCTTCGCGAAGCTTGTCGGCGGCGCCGGACACCGGGTGCGGGGAGAACGGGTACCGGTGCGGGTATCCCCACGGCCAGTCCTGGCCCGCCACCGGCAGCTCGGCTTCCACCTGCTCGTAGTGCGGTCGCAGGTCCTCATAGGCGATCGGCCAGTCCGCGCCCACGCCGTCGTCGGTGTAGGTGGACAGGTCACTGGGATGAAACCGTGGCGTGTACCCGGCGTAGTGCACCATCGAGCCGCCCACCCCGCGCCCGGAGTTGTTCTTCCCGAGCTCGATCGGATCGGCCCCACCGATGATCCGCTTCTGGGTCCAGTACAGCCCGTGGCTACCGGCCTCGTCGGACACCCAATCCTCGTCGGGGTGCCAGAACGGCCCCGCCTCGATGATCACCACCCGCCACCCGCGCCGGGCCAGCCGCTGGGCCAGCACCGATCCACCCGCGCCGGCCCCGACGATGACCAGATCCACCTCGTCGTCGTCGCGGTACCGAGCCATGGTGGCCTCACCCGGCAAATCCCGGGAGTGCACGTCCAGCAGGAACCGCGAGTCGTTGTCCTGCGGCCCGACCGCACCTTTGAGGATGCCCCGCCAGAACGTGCCCATCACTGCTGCCAGGAATCGACGGTCGGCACCGGGTCTTCGTCGGTAGCACCGGGTTTCTCGAACGGCTCGCGCACCGCGGCGCCATTCATGCCGGGACCACCCAGACGCATGTACCCCCGGGGATAGGCCGGGCCACCGAAGCCGATCTCGTTCCAGGCCCACGGATGGGAGTAGAACGCGGCGAGCATCATGCGCATCACGACCGACCAGGCGCGCGTGACGTTGAGGTCATCCCAGCCGCCGCCGACCAGCCGGCCATGCGCGAACTCGGACACGATCGCGTCCCGCTGGGTTTCGGTACAGCCGGCGAAGTTGACCTGATACCCCGTCGTCGCGGTGTGGTCGAGTCCGCGTAGCACCAACCGCCAGGTCTCCCGGTCGTCGGGCATGTCGGCGTACTGGTAGCCGTCGAGCTTGCCGTCAGCGAGCTTGCCGTCCACCATCTCGGCAACGGGGACCCGCGGTTCGCTGTCCTGATCCAGCACGATGTCGCACAAGACCCGCAATGCCGGTTCTTCGTCCGAGGTGAAAAAGCGTAGCGGGCCGGGTGGGTCCAACCGGGCCAGCACTACCTTCTTGGTGGCCGCATCCCAGGTGTCGACCGCGTCGAGGACGTCGAAGTCGGGGTAGCGCCCGATCATCTGCGGGGTGGTACCC
>JBOGYN010000145.1:0-11288 GCA_050696855.1 Solirubrobacteraceae bacterium
CCCATGGACGCGGCCGGGGGTGGGCCTCCCCCCCAGGAGACGACGGCTGCCCTCGCCTCGAAACCGGGGCGGCTCCTCGCGAAGAGAGTCCCCTCCAGCGGCACGGGGATGAGCGGGAACACATCGTGGTGCTGCGCGATGCCGTTGACGAGACCGCCGTGAGCCGCCGAGTCCCAGTCGGGAGGCAGGACCTGCCCCGAGAGTGCGATCACCAGCACACCCGCGCCGACCGCGCCGGCCACGAGCGCGGGGGCGGGCAACCACCAGGGCGTGGCAGGTTTGTCGGAGGCGGGTCCGGTGCCGCGCCGGCGGAGGATCCCCGCCAGCGTCAGCAGAGCGATGCACGGGAGCACGGTGAGCGGCTCAAACGGGATGTGCACCAGGCGCAGTCCCAGGCCAAGCACTCCGATGAATCCGGCCGAGAGGCCTGGCGCGGCGCCGAGCCGCTCCCAGGCGCGCCACCGCGGCGCCAGCAGGGTGGCCAGCGCGTACCCCGGGAGAAGCACCGCCACGACGAGGCCTGGAACGGCTTGGACAAGGTCGTGCAGTGGCACAGCAGCTCCAAATCCGGAGATCGAGCGACCAGCAGCAGCAGACCGCTTGGCGCAAACGGTGGAGTGGCCTACGGGACGCCGCATTATGCCAGCGGCGGCTTGGACCTCGGGCTCAGCGGCCCTTCAGAGTGGCCACGGCCAGCACGGTGCGCGCGATGATCAGCATGTCGAGCGCCACCGACTGTCGTTTGATGTAGTAGAGGTCGTAGGAGAGCTTGACCTTCGCTCCATCGACACCGCTGCCATAGCCGAAGTTGACCTGCGCCCAACCGGTGAGACCGGGCCGCACGGAGAGCCTGGTGTTGTAGTAGGGGATGCTCGCGCGCAGCTCCTCCACGTAGTGGGGTTGCTCGGGGCGCGGCCCGACAACGCTCATGTCGCCGCGGAGGATGTTCCACGCCTGGGGAAGCTCATCAACATGCAGGCGCCGCAGCACTCCCCCGACTCGGGTGATGCGCTCGTCGGCCTCCTCCGTCCAGTGCAGCTCCTGCCGCGAAGGAACCCGCATGCTGCGCAACTTGAGGATCTGGAACGGCCTGCCGTACTGGCCCAGGCGCACCTGGCGGTGGAAGATCGGGCCGTGGTCCTCGAGCGTCGTCGCCACCCAGGCGAGCGGAAGCACAGCCAGCAGGAGCGCCACGCCGACCAGCCCCGCGGCGATGTCGATGACTCGCTTGACCAGGGCGTAGAGACGCGAGGTCTCACTGCGCTGGTGCAGAGACAGCAGCCAGCTCTCCCGGAGCCGGTCGATGAGCAGCCGACCCGTCAGCTCCTCGTACATGTCGGCCACAGAACGCACTACCAGGCCGCTGTCATAGCAGTCGACCAGGCTGGCGAAGAGCGATTCCGGCATGTCCTCGTGGGCACCCAGGACGATGAGGTCGGCGTCGCGATGGGCAGCGGCGGTGGCAAGCCGGCTTCCCGAGTCCAAGTCGTCGGGATCCACGGTGCCAACCACGCGGTACAGCCCGGCCATCTGGGCGTCGATCTCGGGCCAGATGCGCTCGACGGTCTCGGCGTCGGCGAGCAGCATGATGCGCCCCGCGAAGATGGCTCGAGCGAACACGCGCCGGTAGAAGAGGCGCCAGCTGAGCACGGTGAACGCGGCCAGCGGAAGCCAGATCAGAATCGTGGGCCGGGTGACGCCGTAGGGCACCGCGAAGAAGACGACAAGCAGCAGCACCGCTGTGACGGCAGTGCTGGAAGCGACGACGCGGAAGATCCCCCGGACGCTGACTGCGGCGCGAAGGTCGTAGGCATCGACCGTGAGCGACACCGCCAGCCAGATCCCCGTCACGGTGGCCACCCCAGCCCAGGGCCTGGACAGGCCCGCATGCTGGATCGGACCGGAATGCAGGTTGAACGCTGCAACCAGCGCAACCGCGACCAGGAGGGCGTCGCCAGCCGCCAGCAGCAGCTTGCGCTCCGACAGCAGGATTCCCTGCCGCCGGGCCGTCACCAACGCCGAGGCCGGGGTCGGGGCCTCCGTCACTGTGCGAGGCGGCTTCGCTTTGCGGGCGATCATCAATTCCAAGCGTAGCCGCCCTGACGGGAAGGTGCTCGGGGGCGCCTTCACTAGGACGCCCTTCCCGCCGGCGCCGGGCGGGGGGCGCGCGCCGGCGCCCGTATGATTGCGCTTCGATCGGTCTCGCTGAGTAGGAGCGCAATTGCTGCACGGACGCCACCGATGACCCTGCCGCAGCAGCGGCCTGCTGCATCGACCGGCGCAGACGGGGCGGATGACGGTGGCGCCCAGCGACGGCTGGTCGAGCGAATCCGGAACCGGACGGCGCGCATCGGGATCGTCGGCCTGGGCTACGTCGGCCTCCCCACAGCGGTGGCCTACGCCGACGTCGGGTTCACGGTGGTCGGCATCGACACCGACGCCGCGCGGTGTGCCTCTGTGGGACGAGGCGACAGCTACATCGAGGACGTCGCCAGCGCCGAACTGCGGCGTGTGCGCAAGAAGGACAGGCTGACTGCCGTGGCCTCGGTGACTGCTGCCGGCGACCTCGACGTCATCGACATCTGCGTGCACACACCTCTCGGGGAGACGCGCGAACCTGACATCTCGGCGATCAGGTCTGCTGCTGAGGCATTGGTCCCCAGTCAGCGCCCCGGCCAGCTGGTGGTGCTGACCAGCACAAGCTATCCAGGCACCACCGAGGAGGTGCTCCGCCCGATCCTGGAGCGGTCGGGCATGGTGGTGGGCGCGGATGTCTTCATCGCGTTCGCGCCCGAGCGCATCGATCCCGGCAACAAGCGGTTCACCCTACGGACCACCCCGAAGGTTGTCGGCGGTGTCGACGAGGCTTCGACGAGGGTGGCCTGCCTCGCGCTGTCGACCATCGTTGACACAGTCGTGCCAGTGCGTGATGCGACCACCGCCGAGATGGTCAAGGTGCTCGAGAACACCTTTCGCATGGTGAACATCGGCTTTGCCAACGAGGTGGCCATGATCTGCCGTCGCCTCGGGGTCGACGTGTGGGAGGTGATCGAGAGCGCCGGCACCAAGCCGTACGGATTCATGCCCTTCTATCCCGGGCCCGGGGTCGGCGGCCACTGCATCCCGGTCGACCCATCGTATCTACAGTGGAAGATGCGCAACCTCGAGTACCGCACCCGCTTCATCGACCTCGGTGACGACGTCAACCGGAGCATGCCCGACTACGTAGTGGAGCGGGTTACGGACCTTCTCAACGACGTGGGACGCAGTGTTCGCGGCTCACGAATCCTGCTCGTCGGCGTCGCGTACAAGCCCAATATCAGCGACACGCGCGAGTCGCCGGCTGTCAAGGTCGCCGAGAGGCTGGTGGAACGTGGTGCGGACGCGCGCTACGCCGATCCGCACGTGCCATCGGTGATGCTCGGCCATGGCGGGCGCTTGGGTCGTGTCGAGCTGAACCGAACCGAACTCGAGGCGAGTGACCTTGTTGTCATCACAACCCGCCACGACTCCATCGACTGGGACTTGGTGCGCAATCACGCGACACTCGTGCTCGACACTCGTGGGGTGCTCGGTGGGTCGGGGCCAGGCCATCACGTGTGGCACACCCTCTGAGTCGGCCCTAATGGCAAGAGACGCACCGGGCCAGATCACGGTGGCAGGGCGATCTCTGCGGCTGCCGCAGGGCATCACGGCCAAGCTTCTCAGTGACCCTGAAGCCGCCAATGGGGTCGATCGATTCGTACGTTCGTCCCCCGATCACACCGTGTACCACCGACCACCGTACATCGACTTCGCGCGCCGGCAGAACGGTGCAGCCGACCTCCTCCTGCTCTCCTCCGACGGGCAACAGCTGCTCGCATTCCCCTTCCACCCGGGTCCGCGACGAGTCACTACAGGCTACGCCGGCGTGTGCTTCCCGCCGACGAGCGCCGAGGCGCCTCTGCGCCGGGCGGTAGCGCTGCTGGCCGAGCTGTCCCACCTAAACCCGAGCCTCCGGCTGTACTCCGTGCAGTCCGCACAGGCGCCGGCGGCCGATTTCTCGACGCGACAGGGCGTGCTCGGCTGGCTGCTGGATGGTCTGCGAGCGCGGCGAGAGCCCCTCCATACGCGGCTGCTACGTCTGTCCGATGGCTCACTCGCGGCTGCTGGTGCATCAATCGAGCCAGGGGCTCGGGATGGGGACGAGCGGCTCCTGCTCGGATACGATGCCGACCTCCGCAACCAGATTCGTCAGGCCGCGCGGCGAGGGGTGACGGTGCGCGTGGTTGTCCCAGGAAGTGTCGCTGAGGCGACCGAGGTATACGGGACCTTTCTGCGGATCCACGAGGAGTCGTGGAGACGCACAGGCATGATGCCCCACCAGCTGGACTACCTCGTCGGCCTCGAGGCGGCGGTGCGTGAGGGCGGCGGCCAGGACGTCGTGACCCTGGCACTCGACGCGAACGGCACGCCCATCGCCGCCGTCAACTGTCACAGATACGGCGCGAGGGCGATCTACTGGAGCGGGTGCAGCCTGACGGCGGCCCTGCCGCTCCGCGCGAATCCGTACTGTCTTCATGCCGCAATCACCGCGATGCAGCGACTTGGTGTTCACACGTTCGAGCTGGGCCGATTCAGGGCGGATGAGAAGGACCCCAAGGAGCTGTCCGTCACTGCATACAAGACCCAGTTTCGCGGCGAGGTTCAGCGCGTGCTGAACTTCGAGCTTGGTGGTCCACTTGTGGATGCTCGCGCCGTCGCTCGGAGCGCCCGGAGCAGGCTGCGCGCCTGGCGGCAGCAGTCGCATCGTGGGAGCGGGTATCGCTTGTAGCGCGCACGGGGTTAAGATCTCCGGGTGTCTGGCAATCCCGTCCGCGACCTACACGATGCAGTCGCTCGCAGTCATGACCCGGTCATCGCGAGCACGCGGCCCGTAACCACCACTGAGTGGGAGATGCGCCGGATGGTCGCCGACGTGATTGCGAAGCTCCGTCCCGATGGGAAGAGTGTCGTCGAGCTCGGCTGTGGCACCGGCGTCCTGGCGGTTCCGATTTCCCAACGTGCATCGATGTTCACAGGGATTGATATGGCGGGTGAGGCAATCGAGGTGCTTCGTGGGCGGCTCCCCAATGCGCGGCTTCAATGCGCTGACCTGACCCGAGACGACGTGAGTTACCTCGGGACGTTCGATCGTGTCCTTGTCTACGCCGCCCTTCACTACGTCACCACGGAGGCCGAGGGAGAGCGATTCGTGCAGAGCGCGCTGGCGCTGCTGAAACCGGCTGGGCTCGCACTCATTGGCAACCTTCCATTGCCCTCATCCGAATTGCCTCACTCACCCATTCGAAGAGCTATCGGCCTGGTGTGGGGCGTGCTCCGTCGTCTGACACACCCGCCTAGGCGGTCAGCCCCAAGCCCGCTTCCGGCTGGGTACGTGCTTCCACTGACACGGCCGCTCATTGAGAGCTGGCTCTTGAGCATCTCAGGGATCCACTGGCGGTGGGTGGCGCCGAGAGTTGGGGTGCCCATGCATCGCACGCGGGCGGATCTCCTGGTCGCGCGGGATGGCAGTGCCGAACGCGGGTAAGAGCGGCTTCAATTGGCGTGCCGGCCCGCTGCGCCTCCGCAACGCCGCACGGCGGCTGTGGATGGCCGGTGCGCGAAAGGAGGTATCGGAAGACGTTTGGCGCCGGCGCAGTGGTGGGGACTGGGTTGCCGGCTACTGGAACGATGAGCGTTCCCCGCGACGTGACCAGATCGTTGGCGCTATCCGAAGTAGATTCGGTGCTCCTGGCAGCGTGCTCGACGTTGGCTGCAACGCCGCGCCAAATCTGCGCCGTATCGCGGGTGAATTCCCGAACTGCCGACTGTCCGGTTTCGACATCAACTCGGAGGCCATCTCCAGCGCGCGCAGGTTCTTCGCTCAACTTGGCATCCCGGTTGATCTTCGCGTTGGCAGTCTCTACGACGTGCTGCCTGAGATGGCGACCGACTCCGCCGACATCATCACCTCATCCTATGTTCTGGCCTACGTGCCACCCGCGAATCTCGGGTCTGTGCTGACCGATCTCCTTCGGATCGCTCGGTGCGGGATCGTCCTCGCAGAGCCTCACGCATTTGGCGGAGACCGTCCCGCCGGGGTGCTCACGGTGCCGTGGTATGACTGGCGGCACGACTATGCGCGGCTCCTTGTCGATCTGGGTGTGCGGCCGGACCGCATCGCCGTGTCCGATGCACCGAGCCCGGGTGCCCCTGACTCCGGGCTTCTCGTCGCTGATCTGCGGTAGACGCGGCCGCACAATCAGGATCCAGTTTGCTCTTCAGGAGGTGGCGGCATTCACCGCGTTGGCGTGTTCGACCATGGCCCTCAAAATCGCGTCAAGGTCTTGTCTGGGACGCCACCCGATCAGGGACTGGACCTTCCCCGTGTCCGGGACGCGCCGCATCATGTCCTCGAATCCGCTGCTGAATGCCTGCTCGTAGGGAATATGCACCACCGGGCTGCGAGACCCCGTTGCCGCGAGCACCCGGTAAGCGAGATCATTGATGCTGACCTCTTCAGTGCTTCCCACGTTGTACGCCTCACCCGCTGTACCGGCCGCGTCGAGAAGGGCCAGCACCGCACGCACCACGTCGCTCACGTGACAGAAGCAGCGCGTTTGACTGCCGTCTCCATACACTGTCACCGGTTCCCCGGTCAGCGCCTGCTGGATCATTCGGGGAATGACCATCCCGTAAGCCGGCGACTGGCGCGGCCCGACGGTGTTGAAGAATCGGCCGATGACCACCGACAGCCCCTGCTCTCTCGAGTACGCCAACGCGAGATGCTCGTCGGCAGCCTTTGATACCGAGTACCCCCAACGGCTGCGGCTAGGAGTGCCGAGGAGACAGTCTGAGTCCTCATGAAGGGGGGCGTGTGTGTTCTTGCCGTACACCTCGCTCGACGATGCGATGAACAGGTGCCGGCCGTGCCGGTGCGCTGCCTCGATCACCTGCTCGGTGCCACGAATGTTGGTGACCAGCGAGCGGAGCGGCTGCTCGATGATCCGTCTCACGCCGACAGCGGCGGCTAGGTGTACGACCCCGTCGCACTGTGCGGCCAGCTCGTCGAGTAGACGGCCATCAAGGATTGACCCGACGACCAGTCGGAAGCGGTCGCTGTGCTCGAGGCTGGTGAGGTTTGTCTCGCTGCCGGTCGACAGATCGTCGAGCGCGATGACGTCGCACCCCTGCTCGACGAGTGCCTCGCTGAGATGGCTGCCGATGAACCCGGCACCGCCCGTGACAAGGTAGCGCCGAGGGCGTGCCCGGTCCGAGGGAGAGCGATGCATCATGGCGGTTCCTCACTGACAGCCTGCAAGCGCTGCGAATGAATCGCCGGCTTGTGGGCCCTGCAACGCTCGCATGATACGGCCACCTGCCGTCGCGCGCGTGCGCCTGCCGAACCACGGGCCGTCGACGGGCGAGAGGTGAGATCATCCATCTGCATGACCGCCAACGCCGCGAGGGATGACCCCTTCGTCAGTGTCGTGATCCCGGTCTTCAACGAAGAGCGGTACATCGAAGCCTGCCTGGCCTCGGTCCTCGATCAGGACTTCCCAGCCGATCGGTATGAGGTCATCGTCGCCGACGGCGGGTCAACCGATCGCACCCGCGAGATCGTGGAGTCGATCGCACGTCGCCATCCCAACGTGCGCCTCTTGGACAACCCGAGCCGTACCCAGGCGGCTGGCCTCAACCGTGCCATACTCGCTAGCCGAGGGGAGTTCATCGCGCGCCAGGACGGCCATGCGGAATGGACGAGGGGTCACCTTCGCACGTCCGTCCGGCTGCTCATCGAGAGTGGAGCGGACAACGTCGGGGGTAGGGCTGAGGGAGTGGGTCGTGGGATCACCGGTCGTGCGATCGCCTGCGCGATGCAATCACGTTTTGGCGTAGGCGGAGCCCGCTTTCGGTACTCCAGACGCCTCGAGGAGGCTGCCACGGTGTTTCCCGGCACCTTTCGCCGGCGTGCGCTGGAGCGGGTCGGCCTGTTCGATGAGGCCTACCCACCACACGAGGACTACGAGCTGAACCATCGCATCACGGAGAGCGGCGGCCGGATTCTCTACAGCCCGGAGATCCCCACCCGATATCACGTTCGCGAGTCTGTCGCAGATCTGGCGCGCCAGTATTTCTGCTACGGGCGCGCCAAAGTACGCGTGGCACGATCAAGCCGCGGAGTGGTGCGGCCGTATCACCTTGCTCCTCCGATGCTGGTTGTGGGTGTGTGCTCCTCATTGCCGCTCGTCATGCACCGTCGAGGGCGGCGGCTTGTCTTGGGGACAGTAGCCGCGTACGCCGTCGGCTGCATCGCCGCCGGGCTGAGGAGTGGCCGCGGCGAGCCAGCGGCGGTACGGGTGCGTGTGCCGGCACTGTTTGTCGTGCTCCATCTGGCATGGGGCGCCGGGTTCTGGGCGGGGGTCGCTGAGGCGACGCGAGGCACCCCGGTGCACGGCCACGCCCCACCTGCACTGCCATCCCTCCCCTAGGGTCGCAGGGTTCGAAGGGCACGAGGGACGTCGCCAAGTCGCTCAATTGTCACGTCTGGCATGTATTGCGGGCCAGCCGGCACTACGTCCCGGTACGGCCCCGCCAGGAGGCGTATGGACCGGCCACCGGCTCGTCGCACTGCGATGAAGTCCTTGACCGGGTTGTCGGCTACGTAGACGAGCTCCCGTGGGCGGGCCCCGGTCTCTGCGAGCAGGCGCGAGAAACCACGAGGATTCGGCTTACCCGCGGACCGCCCCTCGTCCCATGTGCAGATCACACCATCGATGACGGACCGGAGGCCCAATGCCTCCACCTTTGTGCGCTGTACGACCGGATCACCGTCCGTCAGCACAAAGATGCTGTGGCCTGCTGCGCGAATGTCCCCGAGCGCACTGAGCGCGGCGCCCGGCAATTGCAGGGTGGGCTTGTGCGCGCGGTAACGTGTGACCAGATCCGGCACTGTGACGTTGGCGACGGCTCGTCTGGCTAGAAGCACATCGAACTGGCGGCCGCGCCCGTCAACCTCGAGCGATGTCAGCAGCTCACCGTAGAGTGTTGGCCAGCTTTCGCCGCAGAGCGGTGCGAGGTATCGCGCGACCGACTCGAATCCACTGCGGACGAAGTCCATCTCCGGGTACAGAGTGTCGTCGAGGTCGAATGTAATGACCAGCGGATCGATCATTCCGGGAGGATGAGATCTCGCGAGATCCTTACGAGACGTATCTTTCGCAATCTCTCGGGTGGGTGCGTCACCTCACCAATTGCCTCGCAGAGCACCAGTCCGGCGAGATCAAGGCCGCTGGCGATCGCAGCGGCGGATGCACCACCGAATCGTGGGTTCACCTCGAGGAGAAGAATCCGACCGTCGTCGCGGCGGATGCCCTGGGCGCAACCGGGCCCACGAAAGCCCAGGTCGGCTGCGAGGTGATCGACCAGCGCCGCGAAGATGTCATCTGCGGTCACGACCACGGTGTCGACCGATTCACCGCCGACCACTCTGCGCCGCTCTCGGACCACCGGGCCGTGCGCGTGTCCATCAACGCCGATGTAAAAGTCTGCTGACAGCTCCATTCCCGGAACCATGGGCTGATACACCGGCTCACTCAGCGTCGCCCCCATGGCTCGCGCTGACTCGCGGTCGAGATCCAGGAACATCTGTCGAGAGCCGGATCCGCGCCGCTGCTTGACAACCAGACGGTCCCCTGCGACTCCATCTACCTCCGCCGACGTGGCGATCGCCTGGAGGCCATGGCGCTGTGTCCAGTTGGCAAAGGCGAGCTTGTCAACGCACACCTCGATGGCCGGCATCGGTGCCACCGCGACGTGGACCCCATGAGCCTTAAGTGGCGCGGCGAGCACGGACCACCGCCGCATCTCCGCGTCACGGCAAGGCACGACTACGTTCGCGCGAGTGCTCGTCACCCATGACACCAGCTGCTCATCGCTAGTGGTCTCCATCAGCGGAGCCGCGACGAGCTCATCCGCGACCAGGCCTGCCGCACATCTGGGGTCCACATCAGCAACGACCACGGATCCCTCAATCGGTAGTGAGCGGAGCGCGCCTTGAAAGGCTCGCACTAGAGGTGCTTTCGCACCACCACTGGGTAGGAGAACCCGCAGGGCACGCCGGGGATATGTTCGGAAATCCCGCGACGTGGATCGCTGCTGGGCCCTCTCGAAGTCGATGATCGCGTGAATGCCCTCGCTCAGGTCGTGTGGAGGCAGCCAGGCAGTCGCCTCCTTGAGCCGGGAAACGTGCGCGGCGCTGGCCTCGAGAGGTCGGCCCGTGCGCCCGGTGTCCGCCACGTCGAGCGATCCCAGCTCACGCGAGATGATTGAGAGCGCGTCCGCGACGCGACGAGCATGGCCTGTGGCGAGGTTCACCGGACCGGTCAACTGGGTCTTCGCCAGCCGAACCAGGCCCTCAGCAACGTCGTCGGCAAGGATGTAGTCGAAGCGGCCAGAGAGATCGAAGGCCTCGATCCGGAGCCCCGCGAGTGCTGAACGGATCCAGCGAGAGATCACGTCCCGGGAGCCGCAGCCATAGACACGGAAAATTCGTGCGCTGACCGAGGTGAACCGGCCCCGGCTGGCCAGCTCGACCTCGCGTTCATGCAACAGCTTGGCCGCACCGCAGGCATTGCGGGGGTTCAGCGGATCGCCCTCACGCAATTCGCGCGTCGGCGCGTCGGCATCGGATATGAGGTAGAGCTCAGGCGCGTACACCAAATAAGAGGACGCGAACACGTAGCGCTCTAGGCGCAAGCACGCCAACGCGCCTTGCAGAACAGCCGCCGACGCCGCGACGTTGTCGCGTTGGTTCTCCTTCCAGAACTCTGGAACCTCTTCGCTGCGCTCGAAGGACGCGGCCAGGTGAAAGAGATGTGTAGGGTCGAAGCGGCGAAACGTCTCTGGCTCCGTTTCGCACAGTTCGGTGCGAAAATGGTCGACGTTGCGATGGTGGAAGTCAAGCCCACGCCGGTCAAGTGACATAACACTGGTGCCCTTGTCGGCCAGCCTGCGGACTAGAAGCCGCCCGATGACGCCCGCCCCTCCGGTCACGATGGCGCGCGAGATCACCGCGTCGTCCAGCGATTGGGCAACGGCGTCTCATTGGCAAGCGCACCGTGAAGGAGCGCGTCCACGGACCCATCCTGTGCCCAGCCGTGACGGCGTAGACGGCCCTCGGGCCTGAGGCCCGTTGCCTCCAGCGTTCGGATATGATCGACCCGGAACGCATACGTCTCGCTGAACAGCCGCGCCAACCTGAGCGG
>JBOGYN010000146.1:0-13903 GCA_050696855.1 Solirubrobacteraceae bacterium
GCTCAACACCGTGCTCAAGCCAGTGCTCAGAGTGATCACGTTTCCCCTGGCGATCCTCACGCTCGGCGTCGCCTGGTTCCTGGTGGCGCTCCTCATGCTCGTGCTGACGCGTGACATTGTCAGCGGCTTTCACATCTACGGCTTCGGGACGTTGATCGACGCGACGATCATCGTCTGGCTCGTCAACCTCGTGCTGGAACACGCTCCCGGTCCCTGGCAGCTCAGGCGCAAGGCATCGTGACCGCCGCTCGCGCGCTGGTCCCCAAGGTGACCCTCACCGCGGCCATGATCGCCGCGCTTGGCCTCGCGGGTTGTGGGGCGGCCGGCACCGCCAGCCACAAGGCCAGCAGCGCCAACCGCACGACCGGCACCGGGGTCACGGGCGCGACCCGGCAAGCGCGACCGCAGGTGATCGAGCCGACCGCGGGCCAGCAGGCGGTGGCGGTCACCGCCGGGGACCCGGTCGGGGACGTAAACGCCCACGCACCGTCGCTCGCTGACGTCAAACACCAGCTGCGCCTGGAGCTGATTGCGGCACCGGTGACCAATGCGACCTACATCAACCCCCTGCGCTACGTCTCGCGTTGGGAGCGCACCGATCAAGGCGTGGACGCGCAGATGCCGGTCGGGGCGCCAATCCTCGCCCCCAGCGCGGTCAAGGTGCTCGCCATCATCCCGAACTGGTACGCCGGTCAGCCGTTGGTGTACTTCGAGCTGCTCAACGGCCCTGACGCGGGGCGAGTGCAGTTCGTCGCCGAGCAGATCACCGGCATCGCGCCCCCCGGCACCATTCTGCAGCAGGGACAGACGATCGCCCGCTTCGCCGCGTCTGGCACGGCCATCGAGTACGGCTGGTCGACGCTCAATGGCGTGACGCTGGCCCGAGCGACGACCGGGTACTCGGAAGGTCAGGCCACGCCGGCCGGGCGATCGATCCGCGCCTGGCTGAATGCCCTCGGCGCCAACGCCGGCAACGGCTGAGCTCGCCCGCGCAGCCGCCGGCCCCGTTCGCGAGGTCAGCTATACAACGCGTCGAAGCGCGCGGCGTACTTCTCGTTGATGACCTTGCGCTTGACCTTCAGGGTCGGCGTCAGCTCGCCCGTCTCCTGGGACAGGTCGTGGTCGAGGATGAAGAACTTCTTGACCTGCTCGACCGCCGCGTATCTGGCGTTGGCCCGGTCGAGCTCGTCCTGGATCAACGCGACCACATCGGGATGCTCGGATAGGCCGGCCAGCGACGCGTTCTCGATGCCCCGGTCCCGGGCCCAGGGCACGATCTCCTCCTCGTCGAGCGCGATCAGCATGGCCGGGAAGGCACGGCGGTCTCCGTGCATGACCGCCTGGGAGACGTAGCGTGTCTGCTTGAGGTCGTTCTCGAGGTTGGCCGGGGTGATGTTCTTCCCGCCCGCCGTGATGATGATGTCCTTCTTGCGGCCGGTGATGAACAGGTAGCCGTCCTCGTCGAGCCGGCCGACGTCACCGGTGTGCAGCCAGCCGTCGACGAGAGCGCCGAAGGAACCGTCGTCGTTCTTGTAATAGCCCGAGAAGATGTTGGCGCCCTTGAGCAGGATCTCGCCGTCCGGCGCGATCCGGATCTCGACCCCTTGGTGCGCGCGCCCCACGGAGCCAAAGCGATGCTCCCCAGGCCGCATCCCGGTCGCGGTGGTGGAGGTCTCGGTCATGCCGTAGCCCTCCATTACCGGTACGCCAGCCGCGTAGAAGAACTCGAGGATCTCCTTGGCGATCGGCGCGGCTCCGGTGACCGCCTCGCGCAGTCGGCCGCCGAAGGCCGCGCGCACCGACATGAACAGCTGCTCGTCGGCCTGCTCGTAGGCGGCCTGCAGCTCGGCCGGGAGTTTCCGGCCGGCGGCCTCGAGCTCGCGGACCTGCAACCCGACCTGGGTGACCGCAGCCAAGAGCCCAGCCTCCACGCGCGAGGTGACCAGCGTGTAGAGCTTCTCGAAGATCCGCGGCACCGACGGCAGGTAGGTGGGATGGACCTCGGACAGCTCGGGGATGATCTGAGCCGGGTCGCCGCCCCAGTAGGCGATGGCGACGCCCCGGTCGGCGCTGACCAGCATCAGCAGCAGTCCAAAGGCGTGGGCCAGCGGGAGGAAGAGGTAGATGAGGTCATCCGGACCGGCCCCGACGATGTCGCGCTGGGCGACCATGTCCAGCACAGCGCGGTAGTTCGAGTGGGTCAGGACGCAGCCCTTGGGCGGGCCGGTCGTGCCCGACGTGTAGATGAACGTGTACGGGTCCGCCGGCGTGACCGCCTGGACCCGCGCCCCGAGCTCGCTCTGCTCTCGCGCCCGTCCGCGCGTGCGGAGCTCGTCGAGGCCAATCGTGCTGACGCCGTCGCCGTCGCCGGCGCCGTCGATGACGACGACATGCCGGAGATTGGGCAGCTCGCCGCGGACGGCCTGCACCTTGGCCACCTGGGACGCGTCCTCGCACACGATCGCCACCGACTCGGAGTTGCCGGCCACCCACGCGCATTCCTCCGGGGAATTGGTCGGGTAGATGGGCACCACGACGGCTCCGGCGGCGCTGATCGCGAAACTGCACCAGGCCCATTCCACGCGGGTCTGGCACAACATGCTGACCCGCTCGCCCGGCTCGATGCCGAGGTCGATCAACCCGCGGCCGATCTCCGAAACGAGCCCGCCGACCTCGGCAAACGTGACGTCATGCCACTCGCCCGCGACCTTGTGCTTCTGGGCCACCCGGTCGCCGAAGAGCTCGACGGAGCGCGACAGCAGATCGGCGATCGTGATCGATCCGGTCGTGTCAAGTGCGGTTGCGTCCATCCATCCTCCTGGTAAAAGCTCTGGCCTGAATCCGATAGCGCTCGGGAACTCGCGCCTGAAGATGGTCGCAGACCACGAAGCCCGAGCATTCCGACATCTCGCACCGCAGGAGGATCTTGCGCGCGGTCGCCGCGAGGGTCAAGATGAGCTGGTGCGGGTGATCGGACTGACAGCGATGGTCGGGGTGGTGGTCGCGCTGGTGCTCGGCACCGCCGGCGCAGCCCCGCCCGCCCAGACTGGCGTGCGGGGGCTCGTGCTGTACGGCCCAACGTGCCCGGTCCAGCGGGTCGGGATGACCTGCGAGCGTCCCTACCGGGCGTGGATCACGGTCCGGAGGTTCCCGAGCGAGACCCTGGTCGCGCGGGTGCATTCCGCCGCCAACGGTCATTTCACGGTTCTCGTCCCGGCCGGTCGCTACCGGCTGGCGCCGCGCGACGGCTCGCCCTACCCGCGGGCCGTCCCGCAGATCGTGACCGTGCGCCGTGGACGGCTCAGCACGGTGACGATCCGCTTTGACAGCGGGATCCGCTGACCCGGTCAAACCTGCGATGCTCGCGCCCGTGCAGCGCGTCCACGTGACCCAGGAGTTCCCCCAGCCCGTCGAGGACTTGTTCGCGTACCTGAGCGAGCAGGAGAATCTCGAGCCACTGTTCGGAGCCAAGATCAAGCGTCTCTCGGATGGATCGGACGGGACCCGCAACGGCACGGGTGCTACGCGCGAGCTGCGGGTCGGCCCGTTGCCCGGCTTCGTGGAAACCAACACCGAAGTGATCCCCAACGAGCTGATCCGCTACCGGATCACCCGGGGCGGCATCCTCAAGAACCACGAGGGCGTGATGCGCTTCTCGCGTCAGGGCAGCGGGTCGCGTCTGGACTACACGATCGACTTTGACGGCAAGCTGCCGGGCATCGGCGCGGCGGTCAAGCTGATGCTCACGCGGAGCATCACCGCCGGCCTGCAGAAGTACGCCGGGTCCGGAACGCCCAGCCGCTAAGCGAGTCCGAGGGCCGCGGCGACGGCGGCCAGCGCCGGTTCGTCGTCCGAGGCCAACACGCCGATGGCCAGGCGCCGAGCCTCTGGGTCCCAGTCGAGGCCAAAGAAGGGACAGCAGCCACGCTCGACGGCGACGAGTTCCTGCACCTCCGAATCCGGGACGTCGGCCGCCAGATCAAGCACCAACCGGCGAGCAGTGCGCTCGGTCACCTGCGCCCCGCGTCCCGCGACGCGGTAGCGGCCCAACTGGCGCTGCAACTCGCCTTCGTCCAGCGCGCAGGAGGCCGGGATCATCGGAAGCGACTGCATGCTGCCAATCCTACGCCCCGAAGGTTCTCGTCCTTCTATTCGGCGCTAGCGCGCCGTGATCGAGACTGAGCGGCTGTAGATCGTCGTGCCCGGTTCTCCGACGGGTAGGAACGAGTCCCCGGACGGGAAGGTGTAGGCGAGGCGGACGCGACCGCTGGCCGGGAAGACCACGGGGAGGTCGAAGTAGCCTGCGGGGCTCGACAGCGGGACGCTTTTCAAGGTCGAGAAGGGGCCGTGACCTCCGCGCTGCAGCTGGATCGCGACCGACTGCGATTGGCCACTGTCGAGCGCCATGAACGGCGCCGGGCGGACCGCCCCCCAGACCTCGGCGGTGCGGCCGCGGCGCAGCGTGGTGCGCGGTAGGTACAGCGGCATCCGGTAGGCGTAGAAGGTCGCCTTGGGCTGGCCCGAGGAGGTCAGCAGGCCACTGGCGAAGCCCGGGTGGCCGCCCTGCGGGGTCGGGTCGTTGAGCAGATACTGCATGTAGCTGGCCACGCGCGTGCTCTTCCAGCTCAGATACTCGGTCCAGTTCAGGTAATAGGCGGCGGTGGTCGGCGAGGCGTAGGGCGCGGTCTGCGGAGGGCGGGTGATGTAGCCGAACTCGTCGTTGTAGATCGGGTAGTGATGGCGCGAGCCATACGCGCCGAGCGCGCGGTCGAGCCCATGCTCGAGGCTGGCGAGCTGCGGAAAGGTGGCGAAGTCGGGATCGGTCCGGCGCCGCAGCACCGGGGGGTCTCCCGCCGGATAGGGATGGTCGGCCACGCCGGTGGCCGAGAATAGGCCCGGGTGTTGTTTGCGGAAGGCACGCGAGCCGGCCGCGGTGGTCGGACAGCCGTGAGCGCGGGCGGCGCCTCCCTTCAACAGCCGATAGCGCGAGTCCAGGCAGTAGAGGGTGCGGATGAACTGCATCGGCTTGGTCTGGGAGTAGTAGCCGGGCAAACCCTGCGGGTGGTTGCCGCTGACCGGGCCGGCCAGACCCCGGGCGGCGAGCTCGCCGATCAGGATCGTGTCAGCACCGTGGCCGGACTGGTGAAGTCCGCGCCAGCCGGCATCGACCAGGCCGCGGTACATCATCGGAGCGACTGACAGGGTCGAGCCGTTGATCGCCTGAGGCGCGAGATCCTGCCCAAAATTGGGCTCGTTCCACAAGGCCCAGAAGTGCACGGCGGGAAGCGGAGCCGACGCGCCGGGCGCGGTGAAGCGGCCGCTGTAACGCTCACCCACCGCCTGCGCGAACGCACCGTAGAGCGTGGCGTTGGGCTTCCAGGCGTAGTTGGGATTGAAGCCCTGAGCCGGGATCCCCAAGCCCTCGGCCCAGGCCGGCGCGCCGCCGCTGAGGGTGAAGTCCACCTTCATCCCGTCGGCCTGCGCGGCCCGCACGGTCTGGTCGTAGGGTGCCCAGGCGGCCGCCGCGTAGGCGTTGGGATCGGCCGGATCAAAGCCGGCGGGCATCTGGCCGGAGGCGGGGTCGGGAGAGAGCAGGTACCAATTGACGATCACGCGGACCGTGGTGGCGCCCAACGCCCGGAACTGACTGAGCATCGCGGTCGGGTCGGTCTCGAGCGGCGAGCGGTCCTGAATCATCGCCACCTGGCTCCGTGAGGCCTGCGCGGTGACGGGCGAGCCCAGCGCTGCGGTGCTCGCCAGGGCAACGAGGACGAGGAGCAGACGGCGGCGAGGAAGGGCACATTTGGAGAAGACGCCCGCCGAACGCGCGGCTACTGTGGCCCGTGCATGTCCGGACGGGCTCGCGCGGCGAGACGACGCTTCGGGACCAGTGATGAGTTTCGTGGCTCGCGGCGATCTAGACGGCATGCGGAGCGAAGGTGCCTTGAGCGAACCGGATCTGGGTGGAGGTATGGCTTTGGACGTACAGACTTCGACACGAGTTGACCAGGACGCGCCGCCGGGCGGCCCGGCGATCGTCGCGCGGCAGCTGCGACGCATCTTCAAGGGCGGCATCGAGGCGGTGCGCGACATTGATCTCGAGGTGGCCAAGGGTGAGGTGTTCGGCTTCCTGGGTCCCAACGGGGCGGGCAAGACCACGACCGTGCGGATGCTGTGCACGTTGCTTCCGCCGACCGCGGGTAGCGCCAGCGTAGCCGGACTCGACGTCGTCACCGACGCTGCCGAGGTTCGACGCCGGATCGGCGTCGCCCTGCAGGAGATCGGACTGGATCCGGTCCAGAACGGCCGCGAGCTGCTCGAGCTCCAATGCGGCCTGTACGGAATCACGGGGCCGCGGGCGCGGACCCGGACCGAAGAGCTCCTCGCCCTGGTCGGCCTCACCGACGCGGCGGACCGCCGCACCAAGACCTACTCGGGCGGGATGAAGCGCCGCTTGGATCTGGCCAGCGCCCTCGTGCACGCACCCGACGTGCTGTTCCTGGACGAGCCCACGACCGGGCTGGACCCCGCCTCGCGGATGACGATCTGGGACGAGGTGCGCCGCATCAACGACGCCGGCGCGACGATCTTCTTGACCACCCAGTACATGGAGGAGGCCGACCAACTCTGCGACCGCCTGGCCATCATCGATGGTGGCCAGATCGTCGCCGACGGCACGCCCGAGCAGCTCAAGGCGGCGATGGGCCACGATGTCGTCTCGGTGGCGCTGGCCGGGACCGAGGCGGGCGCGATCGAGGCGGCCATGCAGGGCCTGCCCGGTCTTGAGCGAGTAGTGGTCGAGCCCGATGCGCTCGCCCTCTACGTCGAGAACGGCGCCGCTCAGATCGCCGAGATCGTGCGCCGGATCGACGGGGAGGGAGTCACGGTGGGCGCGATCTCGGTGGCCCGCCCCTCCCTGGACGACGTCTTCCTGCAGGCCACCGGTCGGCGGCTGGAGGGCGATGATGCCCAAGCTCAACCCGAAGGGAGCGAGTCATGACCGAGGTCGTGCTGCTCGGCCGCCGCGCCGTCCGTGAGATCACCCGCCTCCCCGAGGCGACGATCCCCACCCTGTTCATCCCGCTCTTCTTCCTGGTCGTCAACATCGGCCAGGTCTCCAAGACCTTTCCGAGCTCGACCCCGTTCCTGCGCGGTGAGGGCTACGTCGCCTTCCAGCTGCCGGTGTCGCTGATGTTCGCCGTGGCCACCGCCTCAAGCGGGCTGGCGCTGGTGACCGAGATCGACCTGGGCTACTTCGACAAGCTCCTGGTCGCACCGATCCGTCGCTCCTCGATCATCTTCGGGCGCCTCGCGGCCGACCTCGTCCGCGGAATCCTGGCCTCGGCACTGGTGCTCCTGGTCGGCATCGCCCTCGGCGCCAGCATCCGCACCGGGGTGGTGGGGGCAATCGTGATCGTGCTGTTGGCCGCGCTGTTCGGGGTCGCCTACGCCGGCTTCGGGATCCTGGTCGCGCTGCGGACACGCAACGTGCAGGCCACGCAGTCGAGCTTCTTGCTGTTCTTCCCCCTGCTCTTCCTGACGCCGAACTTCGTCCCCTTCGATCGCCTCTCGCCGCTGATGGAGACGCTGGCCCGGATCAACCCGGTCAGCTACGTGATCGTCGGCCTGCGTTCGCTGATCATCGACGGCTGGGATCTGGGCTCGATCGCCGCCTGCGCCGCGGTCATCGTCGGCCTGGGAATCATCCTGACCGGCCTGTCGCTGCGCGTGATCGCCACCTATGACCGGTGACGGCGGACCTACGGCTTGTGGGCGACGACCTGGAAGATCGAGGTGAAGCCGGTCTCAAAGCCGCGCCGCGCCGCGCGCAGGTAGAGCCGCCAGATCCGCATCCGCTCGGCGCCGATCAGGGTTTCGGCGCGCTCTGAGTTGTTCTCCAGGTTCCGGGTCCACTCGCTCAGCGTCCGGGCGTAGTCGGAACGAAAGCCCTCGACGTGGGTGGGCTCGAGGCCACAGCGCTCGATTGCCGCGAGCACGCGGGAGAGGTGCAGCGGCGCCGCATCGGGGAACACAAACCGCTCCGAGAACGGCCCCGCCTCGGGATCTCCGATCCGCAGCCGCGCGATCCCGTGGTTGAGCAGCCGGCCGCCCGGGCGCAGGACCGAGGCGAGCGTGGCGGCGTAGGCGTCGACGTTGGCGCTCCCGACGTGTTCGACCATCCCGATCGAGGAGATCGCGTCGTACTGCTCGCCGGCCAGATCACGGTAGTCGGCGAGACGGATCTCGACCTGATCCTCGAGCCCCGCGGCGGACACGCGGCCGCGGGCCAGGTCAGCCTGCTCGGCCGACAGGGTGATACCGGTGACCTGAGCGCCGTGCTCGCGCGCCGCGTGCAGGGCAAAGCTGCCCCACCCGCAGCCGACGTCAAGCACACGCTGTCCGGGTCCGAGCCCGAGCTTGGTGCACACGATCTCGAGCTTGGCTCGTTGGGCCTCCTCGAGCGTCTGCGCCCCGCGCGAGAAGATCGCGCACGAGTACGTCAGCGAGTCACCGAGAAAGATGCGGAAGAACTCGTTGGAGATGTCGTAGTGATGGGTGACCGCCCGCTGGTCGCGCTCACGGCTGTGACGGCGTCCCCGGGGCCGCAGCTCGGCGCGCGGCGGGCGCGGGATCGAACGCAGCGCGCCGGCGCGGACGGCGGCGCCGGCCAACCGGAGCTTGCCGCGCGTATCGAGCGGCGGGACCTGGTAGCCGTCGAGCAGATCGAGCACCGCGTCCATGTCGTCGACCTCGATCTCCCCACTCACATAGGCACGCCCGAGACCGAGCTGTCCGGGGGCGCGCAGGACGTGTCCCAACGCGCGGGGCGAGCGGATTCGGAAGGTCGGTCCGTCGACGCCGTTGGTGGGCGGCAAGGCACTGCCGTCCCAGAGCTGCACCGAGAAGGGACGCTCGGGCAGGGTCTCGGCCAGCGCCTGTCGCAGCGGCGCCGTGGCCGAGATGACGCTCACCCGGCCGACGCGGCCAGTTTGGCCGCCTGCTGCTCAGGACTTATCCGGACGACGTCCCAGGCGAGCCCGACTCGTTCCAGGAATCCGATGACCAGCGCCGACGGGTCGAGCTCCCAGCGGCGCAGCCCATGCCCGGCCGAGGTTGGAAAGGCGTGGTGGTTGTTGTGCCATGCCTCGCCCAGGGACAGCGGGGCCAGCCAGGCCAGGTTGCGCGACTCGTCGCCGGTGCGATAGCGCCGGCGGCCGAAGAAGTGACAGAGCGAGTTGATGCTGTAGGTGACGTGGTGCAGCACGAGCATCCGGACCGCGCCGCCCCAGAGCAGCCCGGTGAGGCCGTCTCGCAGGCGCCCGCCGAACAGCCAGCCGAGCGCGAACGCCATGGCCAGGCCTCCGAGCGCCCAGACCAGGAAGGTGCGGTGGACCCAGCTCACGACCGGGTCTTTGATCAGATCGGGGGCGTAGCGTGTCCGCCGCCCGCGGTGAGTGTGGATGAAGAGCCAACCCATATGGGCGTGCAGCAGTCCGCGCAGCGCTCCGCTCCAGCCCTGGCCGTGGCCGACGTGGGGGCTGTGGGGGTCGCCCTCCTGGTCGGAGTAGGCGTGATGCTTGCGATGGTCAGCGACCCAGGAGATCACCGGCCCCTCGATCGCGGCCGAGCCGAGAATCGCGAGCAGGCCGCGTACCGCCGGGGTGGTCCGGAACGAGCGATGGGTGAGCAGACGATGAAAGCCGACCGTGACACCGACGCCGGTGAGCACGTACATGACCAGGAAGACGAAGATGTCATTCCAGCCCAGCAGGCTCTCCCACAGCTGCCAGCCGACAAAGAATAGGCTCAGCACCGGGAGGCCGGTGACGACCGCCGTGATGATCCGGTCGCGGGCCTCACTCTGCACGGGTTCGACGTCATCCGGAAGCGCGACTGATGGTCCAGGCATTTCGGGTCCCAGTTTAGGTGGTAATCGCCGATGAGACCCCTCTCGGACTTGCGCACGGGCTCGGACGCCTACGACACTCCGCACGAGACGCACAGGCGTTGCAGCTGCTCCATCGCCTCAACCGAGCGAGCCGGCAGCGAATCCAGCGCGGCGGCGGCCGCCCGGAGATCTCCGATCGTGACCGCGCGGGCCTCGAGGGCAAAGCGTCCCAGCCAGCGAACGGCGGCCCGCTCGTAGCGTTTGGGGTCACCGTCGCGGAGCACGAGGCAGATGCGCAGCGCGTCGTCGAGCGCGATCTGAGGCAGCTCGCGGGCGGTGCCGAGCACGAGCAGCTCGTTTCCGGTCTCCAGGGCGCGGCGAAAGCGGGCGTAGGGACTGCCATCGCTGGTCACGAACGTATGTTCGCACTAGGGTCAAGTCTCCCGGCGCTCCGCGAGGCCGGCCGCGAGTGTGCCTAGAGCAGACGGATGTTGATCCGGAAGCCGCTTGGGTGCTTGCTGCGCGGGCGCGTCGACTGGCCGAAGACCCGCAGCAGATGGTGGCGTCCCCAATGGCGGGGACGGCGCACCCTGCCCAGACGGCAGTTACCCCGGCGCAGCGCCGCGCGCGCCCGGACGAGGCTCATGTGCTTGAGCTGCGGGGCCACACAGCTCGATGCCGTCTTGTGGGGCCCGACCCCACCGGTGCCGCGAGCGACGGGGAAAGCCTTCAGGGCCCAGTCATCGACGCCCACCGCCGCCGGCGTGGCTGGGACCTTGCTGCGCCGACCGTTGGTGAAGGTCCAATACGTCCGCGAGGGCAGGCCCTCGACGATCGTGCCGTTGACCGGCGCAGGAGCAAGGTGCACGAGCGGGTTGCCGACGATCTGGACGTCAAAGGCGTCAATCGTGACCATGGGCTGCGGGCCACCGTAGATTGACCACGTGCTGACCGGGAAGACGGTGCCGCCCGCGACGCGATAGCTGACGTTATTGGTGTCGTTCAGGAAGGTGCCGTTGTGCGGATACGGGGCCAACTGGCTGAACTGCTGCGCGGTGATGATCTGCACGGGCTGGGGACCGCCAAAGCCCGACCAGCTGGCGACCAGCATCGGCGCTCCGCCCACTACCCGGTAGACGTTGGAGTCGCCGCTGACCTCGACGAAGGCGCCGTCCGCAATCGGGCTCGTGTTGCCCGACGTGGCCGTATCACTGTTGAGGTAGTCGCCGTCGATGTTGATCGTCACACCGCCGTAGGTCTCGTTGTGGGCCCCGTCGTACTGGTGGATCCGCTTGGCCCCGGGCCAATCGCCGCTGGGGACGTAGGGGTCGCTCGTGGTCTGCTGGTTGTTCCAGTGCGCGATCCAGATGTCATCGGGCTCGGCGTAGCCTGTGCCGTAGGCCTGGACGAGGTCGGTGATCCCCGACGAGGCGCTGCTGTAGACGCCGGACAGATAGCCGTCCGCGTGCAGCTGGGTGGTCCAGCCGCTGAGGTAGGCCAGCACCTCAGCGGTGGCCGAGCTCGAGCGGCTGTACTGCTCCATGTCGTCGTAGATCGGGTTGCCGGCCGGAATCCCGAGCGCCTGGGCGTGGGCGACGGCGTCGTTGGCGGCGGCAGCGCCTTGGGATGAGGCGCTGCTCGAGGAGATCGTGGCGCACGAGCCGGAGCACGCGCCGGGGCCCTGCAACCCGACGTAGGTGAGGATCAGATGCCAGCCCGCGGCCGTCTGGCCGGCTACCCAGGTCGAGGTGAGGTTGGGCTGCGAGCAGGCCGCGTTGACCCCGCCGATGTAGACCCCGATCGCCCGGTAGGGCGAAGCTGACCAGGCGCTCATGGCGCTGGTGGAGGGGGTGGTGCAGGCGTCAAAGCCCAGCCCGGCGTAGGTCACGGCGTGGGCGTGGGCGTGAGCCACGGCCGCCGGGTGGACGCGTAGTGAGGGCACCGAAGTACGGTTGATCGGCGCTGCCGCGAGCTGGCGACCGACGGCCCTGGCCACGAGCTGGCGCCGTTGGGCCCACGTCGCGGTCACGACCACGCTTGCGCGCGCGACGGCGAAGGTGACCCGTTTGCCGCCCGCGGGCAGAAGCTCGCCGCGGACCCCGGCGGATCCCGCCCTCAGCGGTGAGACGAGCAGCGCCTCGGTGCGCCCGGCGACGTGGGCCGGGCAGCTCTGGTCGGCGCTAGGGGTGCCGAGGTAGACGGCGTGGCGGTCAAAGCGCACGCACGTCGCCGACGCCCGGTCGAGGTGAAAGATCGGCCAGGAGGCCGGGACGCGCAGCGTGTAGCCGCGGTAGCGCAAAGTTTGGGTACCGGTACGAGCGATCGCACCGGGAGCCATCACCAGTAGCAAAACCAGTGCTGTGAGGGCGGTCGGCCACGCCGCACTCCCGGTGGGGCGGCTCGAGTGAACTCTGCGCCTCACCGTGAGTAGTCTAAACCGCCACTCGACCCTCGCGAGCCAGTGCGACGCGCGCGGTCAGAATCTCCACCGCCGCGGCGCTACTCTGCGCCGCGGGATGCGGATTCGCAGGCTGATAGTGATCGCAGTGGCGCTGCTCGCCATGTGCGCGGCTGTCGCCGCCGCGAGCCCCCACCCCTCGCTTGACCTCGGCCTGACCTCGGCGCGCGCGGGCGCTCCGGCCCGGATCATGGTGGGGGCCAACCTGGGCGCCGCGGTCAGCGGCACGATGATGAGCTACGAGATCGACCTCGCCCGCGGCTTTGGCTTCGACGGTCACGCCGCCTCGGCGCTCTGTACGGGACGCGCGCTGCGTCGGGACACATGCCCGGCGCTCAGCCGCATCGGTGTGGGCAGCGGCCGGATCGCCGTGCAGGGCCCCTACCTGCCCCGGACCGAGTATCCGATCACGGCGTCGCTCTACCTGAGTCCGCCCCGGCAGCGCGGTGACCTGGCCGGGGTGCTGCTCGACCTGGACGAGAACCAGTCCGCCCTGCAGGTGGCGCTGCCGGGCAGCGTGATCACGCGGCCGCGTGGACGCTACGGGCTCGGCCTGCGCTTCTCCGACACAGCGAGTGAGCTGCCCGCTCGCTACCACCTGACGCTGGCCGATCTCGATCTGGATCTGGGTTCCTCGGCGTATGCGTCCGGCCGGCACCACAACCTGTTCACCAATCCGCGGACCTGCCCGCGCGGCGGTTGGCCGATCGCCGTCGCGGTCCGGTCCGGCTACGTCCGGCGGACATTCACCACGAGCACCCGCTGCTTTTAGCCCGCCGCTCGCGAACCCGGCAGGGGGTCAGTCCGGCAGGTGGTCAGTGACCGGCGGTGCGGTCAGCCTCGGTCTGCTGCTCGAGCTTCTCGCGCAGGTAACGAGCCTTGTCGGCCCGGCGCTCATGCTTCTTGGCCTCGGCTTCGCGCTCGGCCTCGGCCAGGGCCTCGCGCTCGGCGAGCTCCTGCGCGCGCTGCTGGCGTTTGAGGACTTCGGAAGCGGGCGTTGATTCGTCCATGCTGGGAACGATACGCACGGCTGGCTAACGGTTTCTAAGCAGCGGCGAAGGCCAGGGCGTCGGTCAGCCTACGTGGCCGATACAGTGGCCGCGTCCGCCCGAGCCGGGTCGGCCGAGAGCCCAAGGAGAACGTTGTCGTGAAGATGAAGCCCCTGGCCGCTGGGACGGTCACACTTGTGCTGGCCCTCACGGGATGTGGCGGCACGGCGCCGAGCCTGAGCAAGTTCAAGTCGGACTTCACGTCCGATAAGGCGTCGTTCCGCCAGCTCGGGCTCGATCTGCAGAAGGCGATCACGGGTGCGCAGGCCAAGACCGACGCGCAACTGGCCACCGAGATCAGCTCACTCTCCGTGCGGGCGTCAGCGGAGGCCTCGTCGATCGCCAAGCTCAACCCGCCCGCCAAGTACAAGGCCGACACCCAGAAGCTCTCAGCCGGGTTTCGCGCCGTCGCCACCGATCTGCGCTCGATCTCGACCGCGGCGGTCAAGCACGATGCCGCCAAGGCCAAGCAGGCCACGAAGTCACTGCTCGCAGAAGCGGCAAAGG
>JBOGYN010000147.1:0-12566 GCA_050696855.1 Solirubrobacteraceae bacterium
ATAAGCTGCTCGAGCGGCGGGTCAAGGGCTCCACCGGGGGCCCCGACGAAGCCGCGCGCAGCCGCACCCACTCAACCGTCCTCGCGACCGCGTACGCGGCCGATGGTCGCGAGCTGAACACGGTCCGACTCGAAGGCGTCAACAGCTACACGTTCGGCTTCAACATGCTCGCATGGGCGGCCAGCACCGCAGCGACGCAAGGAGTCAGCGCGCCCGGGGCGCTCGGACCCGTCGCGGCTTTCAGTCTTGACGACCTCGAAGCGGGCGTCCGCGCAGCCGGGATCAAGCGCGTGCAATGACCCGAACTTCTGCTCTTGGCCGAATTGGCCTGCCGATGCGGACCCTGCTCTGGTCACGCGGCGGCCATCTGTGCCCGACTGAGCACGACCCCGTTTCGCGCGCGGAAAACGAGGGAACGCCCGGGAGGGCCGCTTCGATCGACCACCGGCTCTCTGCGCGTGAGCTCCTCCGGCGCTGTCCGAGATGAGCGCCTGAGCCCACGCAGATAGGCTATTCGCGTCCTGGCTCGCCGGCAGCTAGGAAGTACGCTCGGTCCTTCGGTCTGTCGGCCGCACGCTTCGATTTGTGGATGTCGTCAACGGCAGCCACGAGCACGGCAATGCGAGTGCCGGCGACAGTGAGGCGCTCCGCAGGGGCGCGAGTTCTCCGTAGCCGTCAGGGAAGCCGCTTGGGGCGAACGTGATGTCAAGCTGGCCGTGTCGCGTCGCCAGGTTCCAGACGGTGGCGGCGAGGAGGCTGCGAGGTGTGAAGTAGTCGGGTGGGAGCGGCACCCAGGCGGCCGTGTTGGGCGGATTGGTGACGACGCGGCAGTCGAGCTCGTTCAGCGCATCCGCGAGACGCCGCAGGTTGGCCTCGTCACGGTCGGGGGTGACATCGATGTCGAGGGTGTCGTGACGACGCCCACGCGACTGAATGCCCGCGCCGCCGATCACGACGAACTGCACGCCGTGAGCCACGAGCGTCTTGAGGAGCGCTTCGCGCTCAGCGTCGATGGCGGCGCTCACGCGACCGGAGTCTGCTGGCTCAGCCATTCAGCAATCCTGTCCCCCGCTGCCCGTTCGTCGGAGCTGCCGGCGGCCTCGCGCTCGCGTTGGACGTCGAGCACGGCTTGAAGAGCGAGGGAGTCGCGCCGTGCTGTTCGAGCGTCTGACGCGTCAGCGATTCTCAGCAGGTCGATGAGTCCGGCTGCGTCGAGGGCTCCGGCCGGTGTCTCGAACGCCACCCGGTTGCGCGCAAGGTCCGCTTCGCCTCCCGTACCTGCGGGCGCCTCGACGATGACGACGCTCACTCCGCCGGAAACGACGTGCCTGCCGCTTCGGGTCCGCCGAGCGCCCATCTGTCGGAGGCGATAGCCCACGGCGTCGACAAGCCCACACACCTCGATGGTCGACGAACCGAGCACGAGCGGCCAGCCATGCAGCGCCCCACCGACCTCTCCGATGACGAGCCCTAACACACCCGCCGCGGCAAGCTCGGACAACCCCTCTGCGATGTGCGGAGCACCTGGAGGGGTGAGGCGCCGGACCCGCTCGAGCGGGTCAAGTTCGAGTTGCATCGTGATCTGCGGCCACCAACTGCGGTCCTCGACCACGAGATGTGCGTCGAGCTGTAGGCCGCACGCGTGCGCGACCAGCTCGACGTCATCGACGCTGACGCCGCGATCGCCCCGTTCCCAGCGTGCGATCGTGGCCTGGCGGAGGCCGAGGAGTTCGGCCAGCTGGCGCTGCGTGAGCCCGGCGCGTCGCCGGGCCATCATCACATAGTCACCGCCTTGCATACCAAAATGGTATCAGCGGGGTGTAGCTAAGGGTGGACGGAAGTGTGGAATCCAATTCCACACTTGACGACCCCAAAAGCCCCGCCGCACAAGGAGATTTGAGGGGCGCTCGGGCCAGACTACCCGCCCCCCACGTAGGAAAATGCAGTGCATGGGGTTCGGGTAGTCTGGCCCGAGCTTGTGTCGTTGGTGTGCGGCGGGGGATACGGGGCGGCAAGCGCGGCGAGTGCCGGAGAAGGTGGGGTTCAGCGAAAGGTGCCGAACGGGGTGGCATGCTGTAGGAAGTCAGACAGCGAGGAAGCAGCATGGAGATCCAGAGGCGGGTTCTGAAAGACGGGGCGGTGCGCTGGCGGGTGCGCTGGCGGCAGGGTGGGCGGTACCGGGTACAGACGTTCGACCGTAAGGGTGATGCGGTGACGTTCGGTGCTGAACTCCGGCGCCGGCAGCAGCTCGGGACGCTCACCGAGATGGACATGGGCCGGGTCACGCTCGCCGACTACGTGGTCGGCACTTGGTGTGAAGCGTACGCATCCCAGCTCTCGCCGAAGACGTGGATGCACTACCGGCAACTTCTGAACAAGCACATCCTGCCGGCGCTCGGTCCGCTGAAACTCCGGGCGATCAGGCCGGAGACGATCGGCCGCTGGCAGGCCGAGCGGCTCGCCGCGGGCTACGGCCGCGTCTCGGTCCGGTAGGCGCTTACCCTGCTCGGAGCGATCCTCCAACGCGCCTTCGAGAATGGCCAGATCCAGTCGAAACCCCGCGCGAGCGGTTCGAAAAGCGGCGCGGCCGCGCCGCACCGAGGTCCGTCCGCTCCTTCTGACTACCGCCCGTCGAGTTCTCGCGGTGATTTCGGCGCTTGTGAAAGCGCTATGGAAGCCTCTGATCACCCGGAGTCTCGGCGCAGCTGTTGTTGCGGCGTGAACGCAGAAGGGCGCGTGTCTGAAGACGCGGTGGGTCGTCCTCGATCGGAGCAGTCACCGAGGGCTGACGGTTCCTTCGTACCGGAACTCGAGCGAGGTACGGTCAGGAATTCTCAATGAAGCTGATTGCCCCGTCTTTCTCGAGGATCGCCCAGCGAATATCGCCGAACGAGTCGATCTGCTGCCCCCGCGCCTCTTCTTCGACGTCGCCGCGGGTCAGGCGCTCGCGACGCAGATTGCGTTCGATGATCTGCCCGTCCTGCACGAGGATGATCGGCTCGCCCTCAGTGACCACTCGGATCCGCCCGGAGCGAAACGATGCCCAGCTGACGGCCACCGACAGCAGCGTGACCGTCGAGATCACAATCAGGGTTCCGGTGACAGACTCATCGCTTTGCGTGATCCCCTGCTGCACCAAATCGCCGAGTACGACGAGGAGGATCACGTCGAACGGCTCGAGCGAACTGAGCTCGCGTCGTCCGGCGATCCGCGTGATCAGGAAGATGAACAAGAAGACGACGGTGGCGCGGATTACGAGATCCATGGGCCTTAGGGAAAAATCGTCAGCGAGCGGTGGACGCGGGTAATCATGGTTGCGCCATCATCGAGCTCAACGTCCTCTCGACGCTTGCCCACGTTTGTCGGGTTGACTTGGAAGTACAGCCACACGATCAGGGTGTCTCCGGCGGCAAGCTTGTTGTAAGAAAGCACGACACGTCCGTTGAGATTGGTCTGACTGGCCGGATTAGGCTCGAGCGAGTTCTCGCTCATCGAATCCCACCAGCCACGGTCAAAGATCAGCTGAGGCTTTGCGATGTCCTCGTGTGCGGTCACCTGCACGCGGACTTGGAAGATCAGGCCGCTACGCAGACGCGCCGGCGCGGTCACGGCAAGATCAGCGGCGAGCGCATGTGCCGACGTCGTCGTCGGGTGCTGGCCGAACACATTCAGAAGAGCGAGCACCGGCAGCACGGCTATCAGGCAAAGGAGAGCGCGCCGGTACCACCCATGTCCCGAGCGGCCATGCAGGTCCCGATTGCGTTTGAGAGTCAGCCCATCAGGCAGACGGTGTTCCACCCGTGCCGTATTCGCGTACCGCTCCCTCGCTCCTGCTGTACAGACGGGCCTCGGCCACCACGAGGGGAGCGTGCGGCGCCCGCGACGCGCTCAGTTCGTGGTGATCGACTACCAGAGCGCGCTGGTCAGCGCCGAGGCGCTAGATCGTTACCGACGCCCCGAGCTCGGCCTCGGCGTCCTCGGGCGTTCGGTTCTCGTGCACGACCGCGGCGAGCGCGCGCGTCATGGCCACCGGGTCGGGATGCTGGATCACGTTGCGGCCATAGACGATGCCCTGGGCCCCGCTGTCCAGCAGCTCCCGGGTTCGGCGGAGGATCTCGTGCTGGTCGATCCGGCCGCCGCCGCGGGCCAGGACCGGCACCCGGGATACCTCGACCACGCGGGTGTAATCACGCGGGTCATCGGTCGGATCGGCCTTGATCAGGTCGGCGCCGAGCTCCACCGCCTGGCGCACGAGGCCGCGGATGCGATCGACGTCACCGTCGATGCCGTAGCCGCCTGCGCCGGGCTTCAGGCTCAGGGGTTCCACCATCAGCGGCATGCCCGCCTGGTCACAGGCTGCGCGGAGCCGCCCGAGGTTCTGCACGCAGTCCTCACGCAGCTCGGGGTGGCCCGGCGCCTCGAGCAGGTTGACCACGACGCAGGCCGCGTCGAGCCGGACCGCTCGCCCCACCGCATCCTCGAGCAGGATGCACCAGGCGCGCTCGGGCGGCTCGGGTGCGTAGACGTTCGGCACGTCGACCCGCAGCAGTAGCGCCGGCTTGTCGCGGCCGGGGCGGCGCTGCAAGATCTCGGCGTGGCCAGGCGCGAGCAGGACGGCGTCCGGCCCGGCCTCGGCGATTCGGGCGACGGCCAACTCCATGTCCTCGATCCCCGCGAGCATGCTCGCCTCGCCGGGGGAGCCGTGATCGATGGCGATCTGCAGGGACCGCCTGGAGTCGGCGCGGAACAGGCGCTCAAGACGGTACGGCGGCACGGGTCTCCCTTGACGACAGTGGCAGAGATCCGCAGACTAGGGATCAGATGACAACGTTGTCAAGCCGCGGTCCGCGGACGGTTCCGCTGGTGGTCGCCGGCCCGAATCTGACCATCGACCGGACGATGCACCTCCCGGAGCTGACGCCCGGACGGGTGCTGCGCGCCACCGAGGTGCAGGCGACACCGGGGGGAAAGGGCGTCAACGTGGCGCGCGCGGCGCTGGTCATCGGCATCCCTGCCACGCTCGTCTCGTTCCTGCCCGGGCACACCGGACAGGCGGCCGCTGCGCTGCTCGCCGAAGCCGGGGTAAGGCTGCGGGCAGTCACCTGCCCGGGCGAGATCCGCTCGACCGGGGTGCTGATCGAGGACGGGGGTCGCGTGACCGTGCTGAACGAGCCCGGGCCGCCGGTCACCGCCGAGTTGTGGCGGACCTACGAGGCGGAGATCGCCGAGGCGCTGGATGGGGCGGCCGTGCTCGTGTGCTCAGGCAGCCTGCCCCCGGGCACGCCGCCCGAGGCGTACGCCGGCTTGGTCATGCTGGCTCGGGCGCGCGGCGTTGTCGCGGTGGTGGATGTGGCCGGAGCGGCACTCGAGGCGGCGGTGCGGACGCACGCCGACCTCGTCGTGCCCAACCTGGGCGAAGCCGAGGCGCTGCTTGAGGGCGCCGCAGCCGAGGACGTAGACGCGGCGGCCGATGCCCGGCCGCGAGCCGCTGCCGCGGCGGTCGAGCTCGTCCGGCGGGGCGCTCACGCGGCCATGGTCACGGCGGCGGCGGCCGGCGCCGCGCTGGCCGTCGCGCCGGGAGGCGGTGGCGCGGCCATTGGCGGGCGAGACGAGGGTAACGAGGACGGGCCGTGGTGGCTGGCGGCTCCGCCCGCCAACGTGCGCAACCCGATCGGCGCGGGCGACGCCTTGGCCGCCGGACTGGCGGCCGCGCTGGCCCGCGGCGAGCCGATCCTCGTCGCCGCTCGGGAGGCTGTGGCTACGGGAACCGCCGGGGTCGAGTCGCCGCTGGGCGGCGATTTCGATCGGGCCCGGATGCGAGATCTGCTCGCGCAGGTGACGCTCGTCCGGGCCTGAGACTGGGGGTGGACCGGGGTTGACGCGTGCCGGGAGGATCCCTATTGTCGCCGGCTGACAACGTTGTCCGACAACGTTGTCAAGGAGAGAGGATTGAGACTAGGACAGGCTGAGCCGAGGCCCACCATCCGGGATGTCGCCGGCCGGGCGGGCGTCAGCGTAAAGACGGTTTCTCGCGTGCTGAACCTCGAGGACGGCGTCGCCGAAGCCACGGCCGAGCGCGTGCTGGCCGCGATCTCGGCGCTCGGCTTTCGCCGCAACGACCTCGCCAGCAGCCTCCGTCGGGGGCACTCCTCGGCCACGCTCGGACTGCTGATCGAGGACATCTCGAATCCGTTCTACTCGGCCATTGTCCAGACGGTGGAGTCGCTCGCCCACCAGCGCGGCTACATGTTGATCACTGCGTCCTGTGAGGAGGACCCGGAGCGTGAGCGTGAGCTCACCGACCTGCTGCTGCGCCGCCGCGTCGATGCGCTCCTGGTCGTCCCCGCGGGCGCCGACCATCGAAGCGTGAGTGGGTTGGTCCCGATGGTCTTTCTCGACCGGCCGTCCTCCGGGGTGGAGGCGGACACGGTGCTGTTCGACAACGCCGATTGCGCGCAGCGCGGAGCGGAGCATCTGATCGCGCACGGACACCGGAGGATCGCCTGGCTGTCTGACCGTGAGGAGCTCTACACGGCGGCCGAGCGGTTGACCGGCTACCGGCGGGCGTTGACGACCGCGAGAATTCGGAGTGATCCGGCCCTGGTCAGGACCGGCCTTCACCACGCCGGGGAATCGGAAGCCGCGCTCCGGGAGCTGCTCGAGCTGCCCGATGAAGGACGCCCCACCGCCGTCCTCGCCGCCAACAATCGCAACACCGTCGGCGCGCTGCGGGCACTGCGCGGGCATCGCCACGAGCTGGCGCTCGTCGGGATCGACGAGTTCGAGCTTGCCGACGTGCTCACCCCCGCGGTCACCGTTGTGCGCACTTACCCCGACCGGCTCGCCGCAGTGGCGACCGATCGGGTGTTCGCGCGCCTGAGCGGCGACCAGCGGCCGCCCGAGCGCCTGATCGTGGCGAGCGACCTCGTGGTACGTGGATCGGGAGAGATCGCCCCGTGATGCCACTCACGCTCCCGGCCAACCAACCGCCGCGCTTCTACCGGGGCGGCCCCAGGATCGCCGCGTTGCGCGCAATCAAAACGGGCGACGACCACCTGCCCGAGGACCACGTGCCCGAGGACCACCTGCCCGAGGACTGGGTGGGATCGACCACCTCGACGTTCGGCACCGACCGGGAAGGGCTGAGCACGCTCGCGGACGGACGCCTGTTGCGCGCCGCCGTCGCCGCCGACCCGGAGGCGTTCCTCGGCCGCGGCCACGTCGAGCGGTTCGGGTGCGATCCCCGGCTGCTGGTCAAGCTGCTCGATGCCGGCGAGCGGCTGCCCGTGCACCTGCATCCTGGCCGGGCGTTTGCCCGCCGGCACCTTGGGTCCGAGTACGGCAAGACGGAGGCCTGGGTGATCGTCTCTGCCGAACCCGGCGCGCGCGTGCACGTCGGCTTCCGCCACGACGTCGCCGCGAAGGCGCTGCGCGACTGGGTGACCCGCAACGACGCCGAGGCGCTGCTCGGTGCCCTGCACGAGGTGCCGGTCTCCGCCGGCGACGCGCTGCTCGTCCCGGCCGGCACGGCTCATGCGATCGGCGAGGGCATCCTGCTGGTCGAGCTCCAGGAACCCACCGACTTCTCGATCCTGCTCGAGCAACCGGCCGCCGATGACCTTCAACCGGAGCTCGGGCTGGGGTGGGAGGTCGCGCTGCACGCCGTCGACCGCGCCGGTGTCAGCGAGCCACAGCTCCAAGCGCTGGCCGGCTCCCCACGCCGTCTGCACCCGGGAGCCAGCACGCTGTTGCCCGAGGTCGCCGCCCCGTACTTCCGGGCCGAGCGGATCGAGCCGGACCCCGTCGCCGAGCTCGATCCCGGCTTCTCGGTTCTGATCGTGCTCGAGGGCGACGGCAGGCTGTCTGCGACCGCGGGGGAGCGTGGGCTGGCCAGGGGCGACACGGTGTTGATCCCGCACGCCGCCGGGCGAGTCCAGCTCTACGGGGAGCTCGTCGCCGTGCGCTGCCGGCCTCCTGATCCCGCGGCCGGAGTGCCCCCGTGGTGAGCGACCTGTTGATCGTCGGAATCGACGTGGGGACCACGTCAGTCAAGGCCGCCGTTCTCGATCTCTCCGGCCGCGAAGTGGCGCACGGCCGCGCACCGGTGCCCTGGATCACCGTACCCACCGGCGCGGAGATCGCCGCGTCTGATCTGTTGGCCAGCGCCGTCCTCGCCGCCGAGCGCGCGCTGAAGGGCGCGCCGCAAGGGCAGGTGGCCGGCGTCGGCGTCGCGAGCATGGCCGAGACCGGGGTCCTGCTCGATCGCCGGGGCGATCCCGTGGCGCGATCGATCGCTTGGCACGACTCCCGTGGCGCCGAACAGGTGCAGCGGCTCGAGGACACGATCGGCACCGACCACTTTGCTCGCCGGACCGGTCTGAAGATCAGTGCGCTGCCCTCGATCGCCAAGTACGGCTGGATGCGCGAGCACTGGGCGCAGGCGAGTTCGGGCGTGCGGTGGCTGAGCGTGGCCGAGTGGATCGTCAGGCAGCTGGGTGGGGAGGAGGTGGCGGAACTCTCGCTGGCCAGTCGCGCCGGCTGGTTCGATCTGCACATGCGGGCGTGGTGGGATGAAGCGCTCGAATCCGTCGCTGCCCCCGCCGGTTTGCTGCCCGACCCACAGCTGTCGGGCACCGCGGCTGGCCAGGTCCGCGGCAGCGTTCTGGAGCGCACCGAAGGGGCCGTGCTGTCGATCGGTGGTCACGATCATCTCTCGGCCGCGCGGGGGGCGGGGGCGGTGGGCGACGGCGACGCGCTCGATTCCTGCGGCACCGCCGAGGCGTTCGTCCGGGCGCTGCCGCCGCTCTCGCCAGACGATGCGGAGCGCGCAGTCCGGACCGGGCTGTCGGTGGGGTGGCACGTCGTCGACGGAATGCAGGCGCTGCTCGGCAGCACCCGCTCGGGCGCCGCTCTCCAGAGGATTCTGGCCCTGCTCGGGGTGTCGCCGGAAGCGCGCGACGGACTCGAGCTCGCGGTGGCTGAGGGACCCGAGGATGCCGGTGGTCTCGAGTTGCTCGATCCCGACGGGGAGCGGATGACGCTGGCGGGGATCGGACGCGAGCCGTCGCCCGCGCTCGCCTACCGCGCGGCGCTGGAGGCGGGTGCCCGCAGCGGGGCGGAGCTGCTCGTCGCCATGGCCGAGGTCGCGGGGCCGGTGCGCCGGCTCGTGGTCACCGGCGGGTGGTCTGAGGGCCTCGGGGCGCGGGCCGTCAAAGCCCGCCACCTGGGCCCCTTCATCCACGAGCCGAGCCCGTACACCGGAGCCCGCGGAGCGGCGCTGGGCGCCGGGCGCGCGGCAGGCCTCGACATCGACGAGCGGCCCCTCCCGGTGGGCGTCGCGACAGACAGGGAGGGCCGATGACAACAGAAGCTGTGCCGCTGCTCGAGGCACGTGGCATCCACAAGCACTTCGGTGGGGTGCGCGCGCTGCGAGGAGCCAACTTTTCCGTCTATCCCAACGAGGTCGTCGCTCTGGTCGGCGACAACGGTGCGGGCAAGAGCACGCTGGTGAAGATCCTGGCCGGCGCGGTTCAGCGGGACTCCGGCGAGATCCTGATCGAGGGCGCGCCGGTCGACATCAGCTCCCCCGCCGCAGCGCGCCGGCACGGGATCGAGACGGTTTACCAGGACCTCGCCCTGGCGCCGGACCTCGAGTCCTCCGCCAACCTGTTCCTCGGGCGGGAGATCCTCATGCCCGGCCCGTTGGGCAGGCTGGGCGTGCTCAACAACCGGGAGATGCGCCGCCGCACCGCCGAGGCGTTCGGCACTCTGGGCGTGGGGATCCCGGCGACCAGCGCACCGGTCATCAACTTCTCCGGCGGACAGCGTCAGGGCGTCGCGGTCAGCCGGGCGGTGACCTGGGCCAACCGCGTCGTGTTCATGGATGAGCCGACGGCCGCGCTCGGGGTCGTGCAGACGCGCAAGGTGCTCGAGCTGGTCCGGAAGGTTCGCGACCAGGGCATATCGGTAGTGCTGATCAGCCACAACATGCCGGAGGTGATCGAGGTGTCTGATCGCATCGAAGTGCTGCGGCTCGGGCGGCGTGTCGCCCGGTTCCGCCCGGAGGACGCGACCATGGAAGCGCTGGTCGGCGCGATGACCGGCGCGATCCAAAACGAGGAGGAGGCGTGAGCGAGATCGAGCCCGCAGCCGCCGAGGCCGAGGACCTCAACGACGAGCCGCGGCCACCCACGCGTTGGCAGCTCATCCTCGGAAATTCGACTGTGTGGATCTTCGCGATCCTGATCCTGATCGTGGTCGGCTTCACCGCCTACGAGCCCACCGCGTTTCCCACCGTGGCGAACTTCCGCAACATCGCCACCGACGCGTCCGTGCTGCTGATCCTCGCCGTGGGCGAGACGTTCGTGATCATCACCGCGGGCATCGATCTGTCGGTGGGATCGGTGCTGCTGTTCGGCGGGGTCGTGTCAGCCAAGGTGATGGCCTCGATGGGCGGTGACAGCACCGGTGTGATCCTGGTCGGTCTCGTCGTGGCGATGGCCGGCGGACTGGGTTGGGGTCTGTTCAACGGCCTCGTGATCACCAAGATGAAGGTGCCGCCATTAATCGTCACGCTCGGAAGCCTGGGCATGGCGCTCGGCGCGGCGCTCCTCCTGACCGGCGGCGTGGACGTCCGCAGCGTCCCCAACAACCTGGTTTTGACGGTGGGCATCGGCCGCGTGGCCGGCGTGCCGTACCTAGTGCTCATAGCCGGAGGCGTCGCGATCGTGTCCGGTCTGGTTCTGTGGATCACCCGCTTCGGCCGCTGGACCTACGGCATTGGCTCGAACGCTGAGGCGGCGCGGCGCGCGGGCATCAACGTCGACCGTCACCTGATCAAGGTGTACGCCCTGGCGGGCCTGCTGGCCGGCCTGGCGGGCTGGCTCAACCTGGCGAGGTTCTCCACCACGACGGTCGGCGGCCATGCCACCGACAACCTCAACGCGATCGCGGCGGTGGTCATCGGCGGAACAAGCTTGTTCGGTGGTGTCGGCGCGATCGCCGGCACGGTGGTCGGGGTGTTCATTCCGGCGGTCCTCTCAAACGGCTTCAACGTCATCGGCGTTCAGCCGTTCTGGCAGGACGTGGCCGTGGGTGCCGTTCTGATCCTGGCCGTCTACCTGGACCAGCTCAGGCGGCGGGCGAAGCAGCAGGTGTAGGCAGTCAACCGAGGAGAGAGAGGAAATCGATGGGCATACGTACACGAAGGGCTCTAAAGACCACGATCGCCACGGTCGCCGTGGCCGGACTCACCGTCGGCTGCGGCAGCAGTAGCAGCAGCAGCAGCGGTGGGAGCAGCGGCGGGAGCAGCGGTGGTGCCAAGCACTACAACATGGCGCTCGTCGCCGGGGTGAAGGGGGACGAGTTCTACATCACGATGAACTGTGGCGCGCAGGCCGAGGCCAAGAAGCTCGGTGTGTCGCTCACGTTCACCGGCCCGGACCAGTTCGACCCGAGCCTCCAGACGCCGGTGCTGAACGCGGTGACAGCGCGCAGCCCGAATGCGATCCTGATCGCGCCCACCGACGTTCAGGCCATGCAGGCACCGATTGACCAAGCGGCCCAGAACTCGAAGATCGTGCTCGTCGACACGACCCTGAAGGACCCCAGCATCGCCCAGGCGCAGGTGCACTCCGACAACACCAAGGGCGGCACGATCGCCGGCCAGACGTTGCTCAAGCTGATCGGCAACAAGGGCAAGGTGTTCGTGATGAACGTCAAGCCCGGAATCTCCACCACCGACCAGCGCCAGCAGGGCTTCGAGCAGGTGGTCAAGGGCGCCTCAGGGGTGAGTTACGTTGGAGCCCAGTACGACCAGGACGATCCCGCCAAGGCGGCGTCGATCGTCAGCGCCGAGCTCCAGCGCAACCCGGACCTGGCGGGCATCTTCGCCACCAATCTGTTCTCTGCCGAGGGCGCTGCCACCGCGCTCCAGCAGGCGGGCAAGCTGGGCAAGGTCAAAATCGTTGGCTTCGACGCCGGGCCCAAGCAGGTCAGCGACCTGAGCAAGGGTCTGGTCCAGGCACTCGTCGCCCAGCAGCCCGCGACGATTGGTCAGGACGGCGTGCAGCAGGCCTATAACGCCCTGACGGGCAAGCCCGTGACGAAGGTGATTAACACGGGCTACAACGTCATCACCAAAAAGAACCTGCCACAGATGCAGAGCGCGCTCTACAAGGCAGGCTGCTAGCCCGCGGGTAATTGCGCCGCGCGCGGGCCTGGCCTCGGCCCGGCCGCGCGCGGCGTGCTTGCGCCTGGGTGGTCCATCGCCGAGGATGCCTTTCGTGCCACTTGTCGAGTCGCCGCCGGCTTGGCAACGTCGAGACCATGTAACAGGTTCAGATCCTCATATACGACGGAATCGACGAGCTCGACGCGGTCGCGCCGTATGAGATCCTCGTCGCCGCGGGCTTCACGGTGGAGCTCGTCACGCTCAGCCAGACATCGTCAATCACTACGTCCCACCGGATGTCGATCCATCCTCACGGCGTGCTCGCCTCCGCGCCTGAGCTGCTGGTCGTTCCCGGGGGCGCCTGGGCATCCAGGGCCCTTACGGGTCCCTGGGC
>JBOGYN010000148.1:0-4630 GCA_050696855.1 Solirubrobacteraceae bacterium
CCAACCTGACTCAGGTCGGCCGCAACGGTCTCCACCGCTACAACAACTCCGACCACTCGATGCTGACCGCCATGCGCGCGGTCGACAACATCCTGCTCGGCACCAACCACGACATCTGGGCGGTCAATGTGGAGAGCGTCTACCACGAGGAACACCAGGAGAACGAGGAGCCCTACCGCAACCCGCCGAACACGCCCGCGATGGAGCAACCGCTCGCCTCAGAGCGGTGAGGACGGCTCTCTTGCCGGGCCGCGGGGTCCGCGCGCGCGGGACGCGGGCGGTGGCAGCGGCATTGAGCGCGTGGCTGCTGGTTGCCCCGGGGGTGGCGCTCGCGGCCGGGGCGCCAAAGAAGAAGTCCGGGTCGGCGGTTGCCAGCGCCAGCTCGAGTTCAAGTACCTCGGCGGTGCCCGCGGGCCCGAGCGACAACCCCCTGTCGGCCTTCCCCGCCCCGCCCGTCGCAACCACGAGCAGCACCCCGACGGTCGTCAACAACCCCTCGACGGCTTCCCCGGGTAACAGCAGCCTGAGCGGCGGGAGCGCGATCGCGATCGCGATCGGCGCGGTGGTCGTCCTGGCCGGGATCTCCTTCTACATCTGGCGCGACGCCCGGCGGCGGGCACCGGTCAAGGCCGGTGCGAGCGCCGGCGGTGGCGAAGGGCGAGCGCGGGCCGGCTCCAAGCCGCCTCCCAAGCCCCGTAAGCCCAGCCCGGCGGAGCGCAGGCGGCGCAAACGCGGGCGCGCCCGGCGCTGAGGGGCCGCGGCCCGCAGCGCCAGCGCGCTGGCGGTTTCAGCGTGGGTGTGGCGGGTGGCTTGGGGCATGTAGGACACCTGGCGTCCTGGATCCCCCAAACTGGGGATAGGATCCCGCCCGGGAGATGCCGGATGCGGACTACATAGTCGTCGGAGCCGGCTCGGCGGGCTGTGTACTCGCCGCCCGGCTCAGCGAGGACCCCAATGTCCACGTGACCCTGATCGAGGCCGGGGGACGCGATCGCAGCCCCAACATCAAGGTCCCGCTCGCTTTCCCCAAGCAGTTTCACTCCAAACTGGACTGGGACTACGAGACCGAACCGGAGCCGGGCGCCAACGGCCGCCGCCTCTACATCCCGCGGGGTAAGTCGCTGGGCGGCTCGAGCTCGATGAACGCGATGCTCTACGTGCGCGGGCGACCATTGGACTTCGATCTCTGGGAGCGCGCCGGGGCTGAGGGTTGGGGCTGGGAGGAAGTCCGGCCCTATTTCCTGCGCTCTGAGGACAACGTCCGCGGACCGTCGGAGTTCCACGCCGCCGGCGGCCCTCTGCGCGTCTCCGAGCTGCGCTCGCCACGCCCCTACGTGACGACCCTGCTGTCGGCCTCACAGGCGGCGGGAATCCCCTACGTTCCGGACTACAACGGGCCTGAGCAGGACGGAGTATCGATGTTCCAGGTCACCCAGCAGGGCGGCCGCCGCTGGAGCGCCGCGGACGCGTTCCTGCGCCCGGCGCTGGAGCGCCCCAACCTCGAGGTGGTGATCCGCGCCCAGGTGCTCGGGCTCGAGCTCGAGGGCTCGCGGGTAGCCGGGGTCCGGATCGCCGGAGGCCTGGGGCGGCGGCCCCGCACGCTGCGCGCCGGCCGGGAGGTCATCCTCAGCGCGGGCGCGATCAACTCGCCCCAGCTGCTGATGCTCTCAGGGATCGGACCGGCGGACGAGCTGCGCCGCCACGGCATCGAGGTCCGGCACGATCTCCCCGGCGTGGGGCGCAATCTCCAGGACCATCCCTTCATCACCATGCTGTGGGAGGTGCGCGGTGACGACACCCTGTTCGGCGCCGAGAAGCCCGTCCACCTGCTCGAATGGGCGCTGCGGCACTCCGGCAAGCTGACGTCACCCGCCGCAGAGGTGTGCGCGTTCGTGCGCACCCGCTCCGGACTCCCGGCGGCCGACATCCAGTTCCACATGGGTGCCCTCTACTTCGAGGACCATGGCGCCGAGGAGCACGACGCACCGGCCGCGGTGATCGGCCCGGTGCTCGTGACGCCCGCCTCGAGGGGCGAGATCACCCTGCGCTCCGCGGATCCGACCGCGAAGCCCAAGATCCTCACCAACTCACTGACTGAGCCCGAGGACGTGGCCTCGATGGTGGCGGGGATGGAGCTCGCGCGGGAGATCGCCGCCCAGGAGCCGATGCGCTCGACGATCGTGCGCGAGCTCAAGCCTGGGCCGGCGGTGACGAGCGCGCGTGAAGACCTCGAGGCGGCTCTGCGCGAGCGCGTCGAGCTGATCTACCACCCGGTCGGGACCTGCCGGATGGGCACTGACGACGACGCGGTGGTCGATCCGGCCCTGCGGGTGCGCGGTCTCGAGGGCCTGCGCGTGGTCGATGCTTCCGTGATGCCGGTGATCACCGGCGGCAACACCAACGCTCCGACGATCATGATCGCCGAGCGGGCCGCGGATCTGATCCGCGATCGCATCACCGCCTCCGCCGGCTGACTGACGCCTCCGCGCTTCCGCGCCGCTCAGACGCGCCCGACTCAGGCTGACCGGCCTCGGGCTGACCGGCCTCGGGCTGACCGGCGTCAGGCTGACCGCAGCGTCTGTTTGGCCTGCAGCAGCTGGCGCTCGACCGCGCGCAGGCTCGAACCGGTGTAGCCCGACATCTCGGCGTAGCTGAGACCGAGCCCTTGTAGCCAGACCAGGCGCTGCTGGCGCAGGGGCAATGCTCCGATCCCGTCCAGCCGGGCCCGTAGCTCGACCACTTGCTCCGGGGTGGGGACCACGCGGGACGACGTGCCGGCGTGCGCCAGCGTTTCCAGCGGGAGCTCACGATCGGCGCGGCGCAGCAACCGCAGCGCCTCGCGGGTCGCTGTCGTGACCAGCCACGCGAGCGTCTTCTCGCGATCAACGCTTCCGGCCCGGCGCAGAAGACGGCTCCACGCGACCTGGCACGCATCCTCGAGCAACGCCTCCGGCGCGCGCACGTTGAAACGCACGATTCGCCACAGGGACGCGTTGAGCTCGCGGTAGAGCGCGCTCATCTCCTGCGAGCCGACCTCACCAGCGCAAGCCGGGGTGTTCATCAGCGATCACTCCTTGAGTCTAATTGAGACTAAGTATTTACAAACTAAGCTATCACACCGTCGTGGATATCAGTAGCATTTATTTGGCTCAGTCGGCTCAATTGGTATTAGGAGATGATCCATGGTCTTCACTCCCCTGGATGCGGTCCTCACGGTTGCCGCGGTTACTGCCCACCCCGTCCTGACCGGCTTGCCGGGCAGCAACGTCCTGCAACAGCTGGTCAACGGGGCCGAGGCGTGGGCGCTCGCGATCACCCTGCTGGGAGCGTTCGTCGGGGCCGGATTGTGGGCGGTCGCGTCCCACGGCCATAACCCCCACTACGCGGCGCGCGGCCGGATGGCGGCGCTGGTGTCCGGAGCCTCGGCGCTGGTCATCGGCGCCGCCCCTGGACTGGTTAACTTCTTCCAGCACCTCGGGACCCAGGCGCGATGAGGCGCCGGCTCGGGATCCCGCTGGCCGCTTGGCTGGTGGCCTTCACCCTGGCCGCCGTGGCCGCGCCGCCTCCTGCCCAGGCGATCGACGTGACCAAGCCGATCTGCACGTTGGCGGGCTTGGTCAGCAAGGTGGCCGGTACGGCCTGCACGCTCGCGCGCAAGCCGGGCAACGTTCTCGAGGCCGGCCGGAAGCTCCTGGGCGGGCACCTGGGCGGCGCGGTCAAGGCGCTCGAGGGCGCCGGCACCGCCGTCAAAGCCATCACGGCAACCACGGTGTTGGGGTCGATGGCCGCCTGGGTCGTGGGAGGGGCCCGAGCAGCCCTCGCTGCCACCGCGAGGGCGATCTCAGCGACCACGCGGCCCCAGCTTCAGAGCACCTGGTTCTCGGCTTCGTACTGGCGCATGGCTGCAATCAGCGCGATGCTGACGCTGCCGTTCCTGTTCGCGGCCGCGATCCAGGCCCTCATGCGGTCTGACCTGTCGCTGCTGACCCGCTCAGCGTTCGGCTATCTGCCCCTCGGCCTCCTGGCGGTCGGTATCGCTGCGCCCCTGACGATGCTCCTCCTGTCGGCGTCGGACGAACTTTCGTCGCTGATCGCCGGCGCCACTGGAAGCGCCCCGGAAGCGGCGCTGACCAAGTTCGGGGGCTACGCGGGCTTGCTCAGCCTGGGGAGCAGGTCGACCTTCTTCGTCTTCTTCCTTGGCCTGCTCACGGTGGCGGTCACGCTCATCCTCTGGATCGAGCTGCTGATCCGCTCGGCGGCGGTCTACGTCGTCGTGCTGATGCTGCCCCTGTTCTTCGCGGCGTTGGTGTGGCCGGCGCGCCGAATCTGGGCGATCCGGGCAGTCGAGCTTCTGGTGGCGCTGATCCTGGCCAAGTTCACGATCGTGGCGGTGCTCTCGTTGGGGGCGGCCGCGATCGCTCACGGTGTGGTGCCCGGCGCCGGAGCCCTGGCCGGAGTGACGTTGGTGCTCCTGGCGGCGTGCTCGCCGTGGGCGCTCATGCGTCTGCTGCCGATGCACGAACTGGCGGCCGGACTCGACGGCCTCCGGCCCCAGGGCCGTTCGCTCCCGGTCGGAGGCGCCGAAGCGGCGACGGATCGGACGGCCGAGGCCGGACGGGCGGTGTCTGAC
>JBOGYN010000149.1:0-2139 GCA_050696855.1 Solirubrobacteraceae bacterium
GTTGCGCCTCCTATGTGCTCGGCGATCACGGCGAAGCGGTGGTCGTTGATCCGCGCTGGGACATCGACGTCTACCTGGAGCTCGCTCGTGACGAGGACCTGCAGATCGTGCAGGTCCTTGATACCCACGATCACGCTGACCACGTCTCGGGCCGGCTGCAGCTGGCCGCGGTGACCGGAGCCCGCGCTCGCCGCGCGGATCCCGACGGCGAGGATCCTGAACGCATCGCCCCGGGCGAGGAGATCGCGGTCGGCCAGCTGCGGATCCGCGCCGTCGCCAGTCCTGGCCACCGCCCCGAGCACCTCGCTTTCGCCGTCTCTGACTTGTCCCGGGGCCACGAGCCCTGGCTGTTGCTCACCGGCGATTCCCTGCTGGTAGGTGACATCGCCCGCCCGGATCTCGCCTACGAGGCGACCGACGGCGCCCAGGAACTGCACGCCACCCTGCACCAGCTGACCGAGGTCGGCGATCAGGTCGAAGTCTGGCCGGCCCACGTCGGCGGTTCCCTGTGCGGCGGCGACAACCTGAGCGGCAAGACGAGCTCGACCATCGGCTTCGAGCGCCGCCACAACCCGCTGCTTCTGCTCGGCGAACCCCAGTTCGTGACTGAGCTGACCGAGAGCCTGCCCTCGCGTCCGCCCAACATCGACCGGATCGTCTCGCTCAACCAACGCCACGAGGCCGACCCGCTCGCCGAGCCGGTGCAGCTCGATTCCGCAGCGCTGCGCCCGCTTCTCGCCGCCGGCGTCACTGTGCTCGACGGACGCGCTCCTGATGACTTCGACGCCGGCCACCTAGCCGACGCGTTGAACCTCCCGGTCGCCTCGCCGGGCGTCGGTACGCGGGCCGGTTGGGCGCTCGTGCCCGACGAGCGGATCGCCATCGTCGGCGCCGATGAGCGCGGCGCGCGGCGCATGATCAGCGCGCTGCAGGCGGTCGGCTTCCGGGAGCTGGCCGGCTACGCGGTGGCCGACCTCAGCGCTTGGGAGGAGGCCGGACTTCCCGTCTCAAAGACGGGATCGTGGGGTCTCGATCGGCTCGTCGCCGGTCTCGAGGATGAGATCGTCGAGCTCGTCGACGTGCGCGAGCCGCGCGAGTGGGCGCTCGGCCACGTCGCCGGCTCGCATCATGTGCCGCTGCACCGCATGCGCGACATCGGCTCGGTTCCGACCGCCGCTGACGGGCGCACCACGGCGGTGGCGTGCGCCGCCGGGGCCCGGGCGGCGTTCGCGGCCAGCCTCCTGCGCCGCGCCGGGCGCGGCGACGTGGTCCGCGTGACCGGTGGTGGAGTCCCCGATCTGAGCTCGCGCGGCCTCGAACTGGAGCCTGGCCTCGACTAGCGGCTCCGCTCGGCGGGCCGGCCGGGCTACATCCTAAAGACGCCGTAGCGGACGTCGGCCAGCGGCGCGTTGGCCGCGGCCGAGAGGGCGAGCCCGAGGACGTCGCGCGTATCCCGGGGATCGATCACGCCGTCGTCCCAGAGCCGGGCCGTCGCGTAGTAGGGATGGCCCTGAGCTTCGTACTGGTCGCGCAGGGCGGCGCCGGTCTCGGCCTGCCCGACCTCGGTCATCACCGCTGCGGCCTGCTCGCCGCCCATCACCGAGATCCGCGCCCCGGGCCACATCCACAGCATCCGGGGTGAATAGGCCCGACCGCACATCCCGTAGTTGCCGGCCCCGAACGAGCCGCCCACGATCACGGTCAGCTTGGGGACGCGCGCGGTTGAGACCGCGGTGACCATCTTGGCCCCGTTCTTGGCGATCCCGCCCGCCTCGTAGTCGCGGCCGACCATGAAGCCGGTGATGTTCTGCAGGAACACGAGCGGGATCCGCCGCTGGTCGCACAGCTCGATGAAGTGCGCGCCCTTGAGCGCCGACTCGGAGAACAGGATGCCGTTGTTGGCGACGATCCCGACCGGGTGCCCGTGCAGCCGCGCGAACCCGGCGACCAGGGTCGTCCCGTACTCGGACTTGAACTCGTGGAACCGCGAGCCGTCGACGATGCGGGTGATCACCTCGCCTCGGAAGACCGCCACGCGCTGGATATCGTGCGCAGCATCGTCGCCACGCTGGCACGGCGGCCACCGCGACCGTGCCCCCGGCTCGCCACCCAGCCTCCGGCGGTGGACCCCGCCACGCT
>JBOGYN010000150.1:0-3634 GCA_050696855.1 Solirubrobacteraceae bacterium
AGCACGCGGTGTCACGTCTGGTCGGTTCGCCTCCGGGCTACATCGGCTACGACGAGGGCGGCCAGCTGACCGAGGCGGTCCGTCGCAAGCCCTACAGCGTGCTGCTGCTGGACGAGATCGAGAAGGCGCATCCGGATGTGTTCAACATCCTGCTCCAGATCCTCGAGGACGGCCGGCTCACCGACGCCCAGGGCCGCACGGTCGACTTCCTGCACTGCATCGTGATCATGACCTCGAACATCGGAGCCTCCGAGATCGCTCGCAACACGCCGCTCGGGTTTGCGGTGAGCGACGACGAGACCGGGATCACGTATGACGACATGAAGAACCGGATCATGGGCGAGCTCAAGAAGGTCTTCCGGCCCGAGTTCCTCAACCGGATCGACGACGTCATCGTCTTCCACAAGCTGGCCCGGGACGAGATCAAGGAGATCGTCGAGCTGCTGTTGCTGCGGATCCGCGAATCGATGGCCGACCGCGATCTCCAGCTCGAGCTCTCCGAGGCGGCCAAGGACATGCTGGTCGAGAAGGGCTGGGATCCGTCGATGGGCGCGCGTCCGCTGCGCCGGGCGATCCAGCGCTACATCGAGGATCCGCTGGCCGACTTCGTCCTCCGGGCCCAGGTCCCGCCCGGTTCGACGGTGATGGTCGAGCCCGGAGAGGCGGGCACCGACGACGAGGACGTCAAGCTCTCGGTGATCGAGCCCGCTCCCAAGCCGACCCCGGTCGGGGTGGGTGCCGAGGGCGGCCCCTCCGAGCCCGATGACGAGGGCTCGGCCCAGCCGTCCGCCGACGGCGACGCCTCCCCCGAGTCCGCATAGCCCTGCGTAGCGTTTGCGTTGCCGTCACGAGACCGTGACGTCTGAGCCAATCCTGTGCCAGTTACGGGGCACGTGGGCCAATCCTGTGCCAATTACGGAGGCCGCCGGCGGCGATGGCGCGGGGCTCGGCCGACCTGCATTTCGTGAAAATCCTGGCCAGCCGGCTCGAGTTTTTCCTCAGGCGCGCGGATTACGTGCCTGACGTGAAAAACTCGGCGCCAGGTACCAGGTTTTTCGCATTTTGCATGCCCTGAGCTCGACCTCGGAGGTGGCGGAGAACGCATCCCGTGCCGTCGGGGCCAGGGCGTAGCCTCGGTAATTCGATGGCTCGTCCTACTTCGATTCACGTCTGTTCGGCCTGCGGGCACGAGACCGCGCGCTGGGCCGGGCGCTGCCCGGGCTGCGGGGAGTGGAACACGATGGTCGAGCACGCTCGGCCGGTGGCCGCGGGCCCGGGTGCGGGCGCGGGCATCCGGGGCGGGCGCGGGGCGAGCGAGCGGGCGCTGCCGGCCCGACCGGTCGCGCTCGCCGACGTCGCGGCCACCGAGCACGAGCGCCTGGCCACCGGGATCGGTGAGCTCGACAACGTTCTCGGCGGCGGCATCGTCCCCGGATCGCTGGTCCTGATCGGCGGGGCGCCCGGCATCGGCAAGTCGACTCTGACCACGATGGTGCTCGCCAACCTGTGCGCGGCGGGACGGCGGACCCTGTACGTCTCGGCCGAGGAGTCCGCGGCCCAGATCCGGCTGCGCGCCGAGCGGTTGACCGGGGGCGACCCGCTCGCGGTGCCTGTGATCGCCGAGACCGATCTGCATACCGTGCTGGCCACGCTCGAGGCCGAGCGGCCCGAGGTGTGTGTGATCGATTCGGTGCAGACCCTTCACTCGGACGATCTCTCCAGCGCCGCCGGTTCGGTGGCCCAGGTGCGTGAGGTGGCCGACGGGATCATGTCGGTCGCCAAACGGCTGAAGATCGCCGTCCTGCTCGTGGGCCACGTGACCAAGGAGGGCGCGCTGGCCGGCCCGCGCGTGCTCGAGCACCTGGTCGACTGCGTGCTGCAGTTCGAGGGCGAGCGGGAGCGGACCTACCGGACGGTGCGCGCGGTCAAGAATCGTTTTGGCTCGACCAATGAGGCCGGGGTCTTCGAGATGCGCGACGACGGACTGGTCGAGGTGCTCGACGCCTCAGCCCGGTTCGTCGCAGAGGCGACCCGCTCCCCGGGCAGCGTGGTGCTGTGTGCGATGGAGGGCTCGCGGCCGCTGCTGGTCGAGGTGCAGGCGCTGGTCACGTCCTCCGAGCTCGTGCCACCCCGGCGCGTGGTCGCGGGTCTGGACCGCAACCGCGTCGCGCTGGTGCTGGCCGTGCTCGGCCGCCACGGTGGAATCGGCCTGGGCTCCTCCGACGTGTTCGTCAACGTGGTCGGCGGCGTGCGGGTCGACGAGCCGGGCTCCGATCTGGCCGTCGCGCTGGCCGTGGCCAGCGCCGCCAAGCGGATCGCGTTGACGGGCGGCGGCGGCCGGCCGCTGGTCTGCTTCGGCGAGCTGGGGCTGACCGGCGAGCTGCGAACCGTGGCTCACGCCGACCGCCGGCTGGCCGAAGCGCAGCGCTTCGGGCTTGGACCGGCGTGCGAGCCGGGCGCCCAGGGAACGCTGCGCGAGGCCCTCGGCGTGGCGCTGGGGCGACCTCACGAGGTGGCCAGCGCGGCCTGAGTCGCTGCGAACGTTTGCCGTTCACGCAGTGACTGCGCGCGGGGAGCCGGAATTTCCTCAGGACCGGCTAAAATCTGCCTCGATGCCGCCGCGATCCGGTGAAGAGCTCAAAGAGGAGCTCGAGTCTCGCCAAGAGTCCCGGATCATGAGGGCGCTCGAGATGGTGGCGCCCGGGACCTCGCTCCGGGAGGGGCTTGACAATATCGTCGACTCCCGGAGTGGCGGTTTGATCGTGATCGGCGACGCTGACGAGCTCGGCTTCCTGTTCTCCGGAGGAATCAAGCTCGACATCGACTACTCACCCTCCTTCCTGTACGAGCTGGCCAAGATGGACGGCGCGATCGCGCTCAGCTCCAATGCCACCAAGATCGCCTACGTCAATGTCCAGCTGACCCCCGATCCGACGATCCTCACGCTCGAGACCGGCACCCGCCATCGCACGGCGGAACGAGTCTCCAAGCAGACCGACTCGATCGTGATCGCCGTCTCGGAGCGACGTGAGGTGGTCTCGCTCTACGTCGACGGCGGCAAGTACATCCTCGAGGACATACCCGTCGTCCTGGCCAAGGCCAACCAGGCGCTGGCCACCCTGGACAAGTACCGCAGCCGGCTGGACCAGGTGTCCACCCGCCTCACGGCACTCGAGTTTGAGGGCGGGGTCACCTTGCACGACGTCCTCACCGTCCTGCAGCGCGCCGAGCTCGTCACGCGGATGGCGGTCGAGATCGAGCGCTACATCGTCGAGCTCGGCACCGAGGGCCGGCTAATCGAGATGCAGCTCGACGAGACGATGGTCGGCGTCGCCGCCGACAAGGCAGCGCTGCTCCACGACTATCTCGTGGAGGACACCGACGACGGCTTCGCGCTCGTGGTCGACCAGCTTGTGCGCCTGCCGCACCAGGATCTTCTTGACTTCGGTCGCCTCGCCGAGTTGCTCGGCCACGACCGCCAGCTGAACACCCTCGACTACCCCGTGTCACCGCGCGGAGTCCGCATATTGGGACGCATACCAAGGCTGCCCAGGCTCGTTGTCCAGCGGATCGTGACGGAATTCGGAGGATTCGAGGAGCTGCTCGCCGCATCCGATGGCGAGCTGGAGACCGT
>JBOGYN010000151.1:0-2763 GCA_050696855.1 Solirubrobacteraceae bacterium
GTCAAAGACGTGACTCATACGCAGCCCTCAGCCCCGTTACTCGACTGGACCGCACGTTCGCCAGCCAGCGGCTTCGCTAATCAGCGATCCCGCCAGATTCTTGTGCCAAAAAATGCTCCAACGAACAAGATCCACACGCCTAGTGCAATAACCGCGCCTAGCCCGCCCCAATGGTCGTGGCCACATCCTCCACATCTCGGCTCGGCATCCACTGAGAACCCTGCAACCACGAGCCCGGCACCAACGATGAGCTCAACATACCCCAGAACCGGCGCCCCCGGTCCGATCCCTCTGGACTTCTCGCCACGCCAACGGACGAGCTCTGAAACCCCACGGCTGCAGAAGCCCAGCCCAAATGCAGCCATGCCGACCTCCCACGTGTACTGCGGGAGATACGCTATCGGGAGGGGCACGCCTTGCACCAGAGCATCATGGCAATGGGAAGACAACGGTGTACGTAGGACCGGCGCTGGCACCGGCGTTGAGCCCGACCGTGCCCCCAGCCGTACCTCCGAACACGGCCCCGCGCCTTCCCTGGCCAACGAAGCAGCGTGGAGATCGATGCCACCGCCGATGCCGGCTCCTACCCCTCCTGTAACGGCGATCCCAGAACCACCGGGCGTCGTGAACGACCGCGCTACGAATGCTGCCGGACCGCGACTGAGCGGCTGTAGACCACGCCTCCGGATCCGCGACTCTCCGTCCAGGCGAGCCGCACCCCGCCGGTACCCGGCAACGTCACCCGGACCTGGAGCACGCCGGTCGGCTGGGCGGTCGAGATCCTGTCCACCGCCCGCCAAGCTCCACCGGAGGGTCGCCACTGCAGCGTGGCCCGCTGGTCACCGCGATTGGGCGCCGAGCGCAGCAGCCCCCACACGGTGACGCGCGCGCCGGGGACAAACGTCGTCTCGGGCAGATAGATCGGCAACCGGTAGGAGTAGAAGGCCGGCTTGGCGCGACCGTCCAAGAAGGCCAGACCGGTCTGGAAGGTCGACCAGTAGCCGACGCTCCCGCGCGGATAGGCGCGGTCGGGTGGCGAGTCATAGAAGAGAAACTGGGACAGGGTTCGGACTCGCGGGTCGCGCCAGGCGAGGTACTCGGCCTCGTCCAGGTACGCCGCCTGCCTGGCGACGCTCACCCCCCGGAAGGGATTGGGCGGATCGGTCTCGTAGCCATATTCGGTCAGGTACAGGGGGAGGCGGTGGGGAACGGCGTAGGCGGCGAAGATCCGGTCGAGATCGTGCTCGAGCCGCCCGAGGTCGGCCAGCGGCACGAAGTTGGGGTCGCTCATGCTTGCCCCGGGAGCGAGGAAGAACGAGTACGGGTGGTGGGCGAAGCCGGTGGCCGCGAACAGACCCGGGTGGGCGCTGACGAACACCCGCCGCGCAGTCGTGGCGGGACAGGCGAGGGCCAGCGCCGCCGGGCCCGTCAGCGGTCGCGCGTCGGCACCGACGCAGTAGAGCGCACGCAGGAATGGCAGCGGGGGGACCGGCCGGCTGGGGCCCCGGAGCTCGTCGCCCTCGGGCGCAAGCTCGCCGATCAGGATCGTGTCGCGCCGGTGGCCGGTGAGGTCCAGACCGGCAAAGGCCGCATCGACGTACCCGCGGTAGAGGCGGGCGGCCTCGAGCACGGTCGCGGGGCCGCTCCCGGCGCTCTGCGGGGCCAGCCAGCCGGGCTGGTTGGGCTCGTTCCAGACCGACCAGTAGTCGACCCGGGGCAGCGCCGCCCGGGCACGGGCGGGCACGTAGCGGCCGCTGTAGCGCCGGCCGACGGCGATCACGAAGTGCTCGAAGGAGGTCGCCAGCGGGGCAAAGTGGTCGGCTTCACGAGGCAGCGGGGCACCGCTGCGCATCGCCCACAGGGGCCCCGGTGCGGTCAGGTCGAGGTCGACGGCCAAGCCGCGCGCTCGGGCGAGCGCGAGCAGGCGGTCATACGGAGCCCAGGCGCCGGCCGGATAGGCACCCGGGTCGGTGGGCGCAAAGCCCGCGGGGGCCGTGGGCGCCAGGGGTGCGGGCGCGATCGCCGACCACAGCATCGTTACCCGGAGCCGGTCGACTCCGAGCGCGCGCAGCGCGTCAAGGGTCCTCACCACCTTCGCCCGGGGGCTGTAGATCAGCGCGCGGTCATCCTGGAACATCGACTCGATCGCGTGCCGGGTGTGGCTGAGAGCGACTTCAACGCCGCTGGCCACCGGGCGCGGGCGGGCGCCCGGATCGGCCAACAGGCCGACCGCGCCTGCGACGCCGGCGGCCAGAACAGCCACCGTGGCCACCCGGCGCACCGCAGTCCGTGGTCCTGGGCGCCGTCCGAGCACTGCTGAAAGCCTGCCAGACGACCCAGCCGTCCGGTCCCGGGACTAACTTGCAGCCGTGCGTGACACCGCGGATCTGATCGCCGCTGATCGTCGCTTCGTCTGGCATCCCTTCACCCAGCAGCAGGGCTGGCATGACGATGAGGAGCCGCTGGTCATTGACACTGCGCAGGGCACCAACCTGTTCGACCGCGAGGGCAACGCCTACATCGATGGGGTCTCGTCGCTGTGGTGCAACGTCCACGGACACCCCCGGCGACCAGCCTCGCGGCCGCCAGCGAAGCGGGCGGGCCGAGCGGGAAGTGTCGCCGCCACCCACCGGGTTTCCCAACAGGACAGAGAAGCCTCTAGATGCGAGGAGCGGTCATGCCACGGTTTCCGGTGCACACCCTCGACGACGCGCCGCCGCAGTCCCGGCCGGCGTTGGAAGCGGTACAGCGACGGCTGGGGAC
>JBOGYN010000152.1:0-6235 GCA_050696855.1 Solirubrobacteraceae bacterium
CGACAGCGCCGCATCGACCGCCCGCTCATGCGCGTCCAACAGTGCGCCTGACATGTCCTCGTCGGCGACCGCGAACAACACGCTCACGCTCTTGGGTGCCGAGAACGTCAAGTCCAAGCCCGCCACCGTGCAACGCTCCCCCATCGGCCGCAACACCGCGCCGTCGACGGGGCTCAACCCTCCCATCAACGCGAGAAACCGAGAGCGCGTCACCCGACCGCCCGCCGCCAACCCCAGAGCGCTAGTGCCGCTCCCGCGCCAGCGCCCCGGCGACTCACCCCGACCGGCGTAATAGTCCTCGACTCCCGCCGCCACCTGAGCATCGAAATACTCAAGCTGCGCCGCGCTCGTTCCCAACTTCCCGATCGTCAACACGGGCCAAAAACCCCGTAGGCGGCGTCCGAAAGAAGGGCGACTGCAGCGCAACCGGGAAAAGGCCGCAGACCCCGATCCGCGGCCGAAACCCCCGATAGACGCCCGCAAACTCCAGCAATCCGAGAGGGTCTCGGTGGGTACCCTAGACGGGGTGAAAGGCCTGCTAATCGGCCGATTTTGCCGAGGTCGACTGCGCTCTTTGCAAGCAGGAGGTCGCCGGTTCGATCCCGGCTGGCTCCACTTACGAAAGTGCCCGCACATCAAGGCGGTTTTTGAGCCCGTGGCGCAGGGGCTTGAGAACGGGCCTACGTGTGGGAGGGGGCATGGCGGGGGCATCAGGTCGACGTTCCAGGCGGTACGACTGTTCGCCCGAGAGAACACCGAGGGCTACGGGCGCGCGGCTGAGAGACCCGGTTTCGTGCTGATCGCGCGGGACTGGATGCCGCCGGGCTCGGCGGCGGTTGTTCCGGCGCGGCGGATGCTCGCATGCCGCGCATTGCAGGCGAGCTCGAGCTACCCGCCGCACAAGCCGCCTGAGCGAATACGTCGGCGAACTTCCGAGCCACAGCACTTAGCTTGGTGCTACTCCGGGTCATAGGCCGCTAGGAGCCCCTGGGGCTCAGTTTGCGCGACCGACCGCTGGAGTGGTTATTTGCGGGGCTGGTCGGATGTAGCGAGCGCGCGGGCATAGGCTGGTCTTGATTCGCTGTGCTGCACGTATGCCTCGAGCCGTGGCCACGGCCGGAGCAGTTCGCGAGCGTGAGCTCCCTGAAGCACGCTCGCGCACATCAGGTCGGCCACGGTGAACGTTGCGCCGAGTAGCCACTCGCGATCCTCGAGCGCCGCGCTTAGAGCACCCGTTGCTGCCATGAACCGATCGGCATCAGCGGAGTCGGTGAGGCCTTCGCGCTGCGCGCGGATCCATCGGAACAGCGGCGCGTCGAGCTCGGCCACGGCGAATACGACCCACTGGTAGATGAGTGCTCGCTCGCTTGAACCGGGTTCCGGGATCAGCCGAGCAGCCGGGTTCATGTCGGCGAGCTGAAGGCAGATCGCTGCGGATTCGAACATCGTGGTGCCGGTGCCCAGTGCGAGTGCTGGCACTCGCCCGAGAGGGTGCCGGCGCAGGTGCTCTGGAGATCTGCGCTCGGCACCCGCGATCGACGTTAGGTCGTACTGCTCGCCGATCTCCTCCAAGATCCACAGCACACGGACCGAACGGGTGCGCGGCATGTAGTACAGATGTGGGCGAGGCGCGGCCGCTGTGGACTGGGTCACCTGGTCGCTCACAAGCGTGATCTCGGGGAACGCGTCATCTCAGCGGGAGGCCGCCGAGTGGCGGAGGTCAGCATCGATGTCCTCGATTGAGACCGCGTGTCCCTCGGCGCATCGGACATGCACGTCGATCGGGGCGCCACAGGTCGTGTGGGTGAAGGCCACCGGCCCGCCGTCGGGTCGGGCCCATGTGTCCCCCCAGCGCATCAGCGCAACGATCACAGGCAGGAGATCACGGCCCTTGTCCGTGAGGTGGTACTCGTCGCGGCTGCGTTGCCCCGGCTCCTGATAGGGGCGGCGCTCTAGCACGCCTTCGTCGACCAGCCCGCGCAGCCGTTCCGCGGTCAGGGCTTCGGTGAACCCGGCGTGACGAACGAACTCATCAAAGCGGTGGGCGCCGTAGAAGGCCTCACGCAGCAACAGCAGTGTGGCGCGGCGACCGAGCACGTCGAGTGCAGCGGCAAGTGAGCAGTCCTCGGCTGTCCAGCTGTCTCTGTCGGACAGGGCTCCCGTGAGAGTGATTGAGCTCACCAGTGGAACTTTAGCACTCTGGCTTTGGTTTGTCATAGCCAGCGTGCTAGGGTGCCTGGCTATGAAAAACCAAAGCCAGACTCACGCCAGGCCGCACGCGGCGCTCGCGGTGCTAAGCGCCGCGAACTTCGTGGCGGCGCTCGATCTGTTCATCGTCAATGTCGCCTTCAACGCGATCGGCCACGACTACCACAGCGCATCCCAGTCGGACCTGTCCTGGGTGCTGAACGGGTATGCGATCGTCTTCGGAGCGCTGCTCATTCCCGCCGGTAGGCTCGCCGACCGGTACGGGCGACGGGCCGCCTTTCTGCTGGGCCTCGGAGTGTTCACCGCCGGCAGCGCCGGCTGCGCGGTAGCACCGTCGCTGTGGACGCTCGTCGGCTTCCGCTTGCTCCAGGCAGCGGGCGCGGCAATCCTGACCCCCTCGAGCCTCGGGCTCGTCCTGGCAGCCTTCCCCGGCAAGGAAGGGCCGCGCGCAGTCAGGATCTGGGCCGCCAGTGGCGCGATCGCGGCGGCCGCCGGGCCTGTGGTCGGCGGCGCGCTCGTGCAGGCGAACTGGCGACTTGTGTTCCTGGTCAACGTGCCCATTGGCGTCGTCGCCCTGATCCTCGGTGTCCGGCTGCTGCGGGAGTCGCGCGATCCGTCCGCGACGCGCCTGCCCGACCTTCCAGGCGCGCTGCTGCTGGCGGCAGCGATCGGCGCGCTCTCGCTCGGGCTCGTCAAGGGCCCAGATTGGGGCTGGGGTGCAACTTCCACCTTGACGGCTTACCTCGTCGCCATCGTCGGCGTGGCGGCCGTTGGATACCGCTCTAGCCGTCACGCGGCCCCCGTGATCGAGCCCGCGCTGCTGCGCGTCCGCACCTTCGCCTGGTCAAACGTCGCGGCGATCGCGTTCAGCGCCTCGTTCGCCGCCAACATGCTGCTCCTTGTGCTGTGGCTGCAGCGGGTCTGGGGCTGGTCTGCGATCGACACCGGGCTCGGCGTCGCACCAGGCCCGATGATGGTGCCCGCCTTCGCCGTCGTCGCCCATAGGCTCCAGCGCCGGATCGGATCGGGCGGAGTTACAGCGCTGGGCTGCCTCATGTTTGCCGCAAGCGTCGTGCTGATGCTCACCTCCCTGGGGACGAGCTCAAGCTACAGCTCCGAGATCCTCCCTGGGCTCATCCTCGGCGGCTCCGGCATCGGGCTCGCGCTCCCGGAGATCATGTCCGCATCGACGAGCACCCTGCCCGCCGACCGCACCTCCACCGGCAGCGCGATTATCAACATGAGTCGTCAGGTCGGGTCCGTGCTGGGCATCAGTGTGATGATCGCCCTCCTCGGAACCCCCCGCACAGCAAGCCAGGCGCTCGACCAGTTCCGGACGACCTTCTGGGTCATCGCGGCGGCCGGGCTGATCGGCGCAGTCCTCGCGCTCGGGATGACACCCCGCACGCCAGCCCCGCTCATCGCGGTCGACGCAGCATCGGAGACGCCATGAGGATCTAGACGAGCCGGTTGACAACAACGATCGCGCCCTCACGTTCCTCTACGCGGTGCCCGACACTCGCGTCTGGTTCGTGGCGGCGGGCGTCGGGGGCACGGCCCTTGCGTATCTTCAATCCGACCCTGAGGGAGCGGCACGCCGCTCCCTCAACGCGGCCGTCGCCCGAACGCCCGCCGACATCGGCGTCCGCACAAGCATCGTGCACGGACGACCTGGGCCAGCAATCATCGCGCACGCTGCGGCATGGAGCTACGACGCGATCATCATGCCCGCCTGCGCACCTCGGCGATGTCGCTTCTGGGGTGCGGAAGCCTACGTGCGACGGCATGCGCGCATCCCTGTTCTGTTGGCTGCGAGCACCGGCCCGCCGGCGGTCGCCTCCAGCAACGCCTGACCGCCGCGGCACACCCTTTCAAAACACCAACAACGGCTAGCGACCCAGAGACGTGCCCAAGGAACAGAAGCGCGACGAGCTGCTGGCCGCCGCCGCCGAGCTCCTCGTGCTCGACGGCTACGAGGCCGCGTCGATGAGCAGGATCGCCAAGCGCGCCGGGGTCACCCCCAACACGCTGTACTGGTACTTCCGCGACAAGGACGAGCTGCTGGTCGCCGTCGCCGACCTCTATATCCACGCGCTAGTGGAGGAACACACCGCGCTGCACGGCAGTCCGCTCGCTGAGCAACTTGCGTGGCTGGTGAGGCGCCTGCGCCCTGTAAAGCATCTCGTCGTGACTGTCCACAACCGCGCCGCCGTCTCAGAAGTGGTACGGGCCTGGCACGTCGGCTTTCACCAGACCTTCGAGCAGCTCTTCGAGCACCAACTTCCCGGCCGCGTGGCGGCCGACCGCTACGCCGCGGAAGCCGCGACAGCGACCTTCGCACTCGAAGGCGCCATCACCCACGACCTCGACGACGCCACCACCCGGCAGCTCTGTCAGATCGTCGCCGATCACCTCCACCACATCGCGAGCACCAGCCCCGCGCCTGAAGTCGCTCGCAGGATGTAGCCGCTGCCAGCGCGTCGACAGAATGCCGGAGGCGCGATTGCTGGGAGGGTTATCGGGTCATCGCGTTCAGCAGGGCCCGGATAGCGGCGGTGACTCGATCGACCACCACTTGCGGAGTCGAGGTATCGAGCTTGCCGTCTAGGTGCAGGAACGCGAGTCCGTGCACGAGCGCCCAGATCGCGGTCGCGAGGCCGTCGGCATCGGCTTCTGGGAAGGTTCGCGCGACGATCGCGCGCACGTATTGGGACACGGCTGCGGTAGCGGCGACGCGCTCGTCGTTGTCGCGGTCGCAGGGCTCGCCAAACATGATCCGGAACAGGGCGGGCCGCTCGACCGCGAATTGCACGTAGACGATCGCCACGCTCGCGAGCTGCTCCGGTGTCGACGGCGAGGGATGGGCCGCCGCCAGGCGCGCCGCAAGCTCGCGGTAGCCGACCGCCGCGACGGCTGAGACGAGCGCTTCGCGGTCGGCGTAATGCCGGTAGGGAGCGGCCGGCGACACCCCGGCGCGGCGGGCGACCGCGCGCAGCGACAGCGCGGTCCGGCCGCTCTCTTCGAGCAGCTCCATGGCTGCGCGAACCAGCGCGGTGCGCAGATCGCCGTGGTGGTAGGTCGCCTTGGCAGCGGACATGGCCGTCATCGATGTTGACAGCGTTGACTTCGATCGCCTAATGTGAGCACCGTAAACATTCCCGGGTGAACGGAAGGCGGGTGCTGTCGATGTCAGGAAAGTTGTTCGAGCGGGCGCGTAACCAGGGGCGCGTTGCGTGATGCCCGGGCGGATCGTTGTGTTCGGAGCGACGGGTTACACGGGCGAGAGGACGGCGCGCGCGCTCGTCGCGCGCGGGGCCCAGCCGCTCCTTGCAGCGCGTTCGGCCGAGCGGCTGGAGCTGCTCGCTGCTGAGCTCGGGGGGTTGGAGACGCGTGTCGCGGATGTCTCACGTCCCGAAAGCGTGCGGGCGCTGGTGCAGCCAGGAGACGTGCTGATCTCCACCGTCGGTCCCTTCCTGCGCTGGGGGGCACCGGCGATTGAAGCCGCAATTGACGCCGGCGCTATCTACATCGATTCGACCGGAGAGCCAGCGTTTATCCGTCGCGTGTTCGAGCACTATGGGCCGCAGGCCCAAGCGAGCGGCGCCTCACTGCTGACCGCGTTTGCTTATGACTGGGTGCCCGGCAATCTCGCCGGCGCGCTTGCGCTCACTGAAGCTGGAGAATTGGCAGTGGGTGTTCGGATCGGCTACTTCGGTCAGGGAGAGGCCGGCAGCAGCGGCGGAACGCAAGCGAGCCTAACCGGCGCGTTCCTCGAGCCATCGTTCGCCTTCAGGGGCGGCCGGCTGAGGACCGAACGCGTCGGCGCGCGAGTCAGGAACTTTGAGTTTGGCGACTCGCGTACGCGACTCGCGATCAGCGTCGGTGGGTCCGAGCACTTCGCTCTGCCCGCCCTGCACCCCAAGCTCCAAGAGGTGGACGTCCTCCTCGGCAGGCCCGGCGCGTATGTGCGCTTGATGCCCCTAGTGTCGGCGGCGATCGCCAGCGCGACCGCGTTGCCACCCGCACG
>JBOGYN010000153.1:0-1953 GCA_050696855.1 Solirubrobacteraceae bacterium
GACCTCGACGTCGGCGTCGATGAATACAAGCACGTCGCCGGTGGCCAGTTGGGCACCCTGATTGCGCGCAGCCGCCGGCCGCGTTGCCTGAGGGTAATCGACCACCACGACTTCCGCGGGCGGATCCGCCGCCGCCCTGATCGCGGCGACACAGCGTTCGAGGCTCGGCGGCGAGTCGGTCGCCGGAATCACCACGCTAAGGCGCAGGGCCCGGCTCGCGAGTGCGACCGGTGCGTGCACGAGTGGATCCACCAGCCGGAGGGCCGCCGGCTCCGAGCTGCGCGCCGGCTCCGCCAGCGCCGCGCCGGGGTCCGGGAGCGCTTGGGCTTCCTCAACCGTCAGCAGCTCCGCCGCGATGTCGCCGGTGAGCGTGTCCGAGGTCGCACTCATCGCGCAAACAACGTCCGAGCTCCCGGCAAGCTTGCAGGTGCTCAGGCAGGGACCTGCGGGACGTAGTCCTTGACCGCCAAGCGCCGCACCCATGCCGCCCGGCGGCGGAAACCGATGTAGCCCTCCAGCGTGCCGCTGACCGCCCGTCTGAGCAGGCCGAGACGCCGGAGGTAGTGAATGTCGACGCGTGGCAGCTGCGAGCGCTCGGCTCGCGTTGAGACGTATTCGGGACGCGTCGTGCACGCCCACCCGTAGGTCGACCCGACGATCGCCCGCCCTGCCGGCCCGGGCATCGCCCCGTACGGGTAGGCGAACGATGACACGCGTGCTCCCAGCTCCTCCTCGAGGACATTCTTGGAGTCGATGATCTCGTGCGTCAGCTGCTCGGCCGAGGCCGTACGCAGGGGCAGGTGCTGCATGCCGTGAGCTCCGATCTCGAATCCCGCCGCTACCAGCTCCCTGAGCGCACCGGCCGCCGCCAGCGGACGTCGAGTGGCGCCGTCGGGCTCGGTCGGCCAGCGGTTGTCGTAGCCGAGGCGCCCCGCGACGCAGAAGATCGTCGCGCGCATGTCCCGCTCCACCAGCTGGGGAGCGGCAACCTCGACGACGCTCTGGAGTCCGTCGTCGAAGGTGATCGCGACAGCGCGCGGCGGAAGGGTGCCGGCCGCGAGCCCATTGGCGAGGTCGCCCAGGGTCATCGTCGTCGCGCCACAGTCGCGCAGGCAGTCGAGCTGAGCAGCGAATAGGGCGGGATCGATCCACAGCGGCCCGGGACTGGCTTCAATGCCGTGATAGGTGAGGATCAGTGCCCGATCGGCCACGGTCAGATGCCTCTGCTAGGCCGTTGCGCCGGCGATCACGCCGGCCAGGCAGCGGGCCGAGACGTCCCATGACATCGCCCCCACCGCACGTTGCGCCCGATCGCGCATGGCCTGCCGCAGGTCGAAGTCTCTGACGAGGCGCTCGAGCTGGGCGGCGAGCGCGTCGGCGTCGGTGGCAGGAAAATACAGCGCGCCGTCCCCGAGATTCTCGCGGTGGGCCGGAAGATCACTGAGCACGACGGGGGCGCCGCAGGCCGCGGCCTCCACCGCGGGGAGCCCGAAGCCCTCCGCGAGCGAGGGGACGACGGCGGCTGTCGCGGCGCTGTAAAGGCAGGCCAGGGCCTCGTCGGAGATGAATCCCGGTGTGAGCACGCTCCCGTCGAGGCCCAGACCCGCGATCCGCGCGCGAATGCTTTTCGCGGATGACAGGTACGACGAGGGGTGAAGCTCACCCGCGACGACGAGCGCAGGCGCGACCTCGAGCCGGCTGGCCAGCCTCGCGTGGGCGTCCAGCAGCGCCTCGACGTTCTTGTGCGGACTGATGCCCGCCGCATAGACGAACAATGGCCGCCGGCGGTCGACACCAATCGCGCTGAGCTCGGTGGCTATCTGGTCCTCGCTGCGCGGATGAAAGGCGGGATCGGGCGCCTCCGGCACCAGTCCAAAGCGTGTCGGTGCTATCCCCAGGCGGTCCGAGAGCGCCTGGCGCGAGGCGTCGGAGACCGTGAACAGGCTCCGGGCC
>JBOGYN010000154.1:0-1738 GCA_050696855.1 Solirubrobacteraceae bacterium
ACCCCGTTGAGTCCCGATGAAACCTGCGGTTTTATAGGCGATTCGGTCACATCGATGGGGGTCGAATTGGGCAGAAGTGGTAGCGCCGCTGGTAGCGCCGGGAGTATTCTGTCGGTATGGCGACTCGCCGCAAGCCGGCTGGGGCAGTCCTGTACAGGGCCGGTTCCGGGTCCGCGTCGGACGTCGTCTACGCGGTGGCGAAGTGGCGCGACTCGACCGGTTGCCAGCGCTACCGGCGGCTGGGGCGAGCTTGGATCGAGTCCGATGGCGCGGGCGGCTGGCGCCGGCGGCGGGGCGCGGCTCCCGCCGGCTGCCTGGATCGACGCGGGGCCGAGCGGGCGATGGACGTGCTGATCGACGAGGTAGAAGCCGAGCTGGTCGCGGTGCGGCCGGATCGCGAGGCGACGTTCGCCGACGCGGTTGCGGCGTGGCGGGAGTGGGCGGAGCACACCAAGCGGCTCAAGCCGGCGACGCTGCGCGGGTATGACTCGCTGCTGGCGGCGACGGGCGAGCGGCCTCGGATGGGCGGCCAGCGCGTGGCGCGGATCATGCGGGCGTTCGGCGATCGGAAGCTGGCATCGATCACCACGGCCGAGATCGAGACGTTCCTGCGACGCCTCGACCGCGAGGGGCTCGATGCGCGAAACGTCAACGCTCACCGGCAGGCGCTCGCCAACGTGTTCGAGTATGCGATCCGGGCCGATGCGTTCGCCCTGCCCGCCAACCCCGCCCGCGGCGCCGAGAAGCGCCGCGAGGACTACACGAAGCCACCCGACACATTCACCGCGGAGCACATCCTGGCGCTCGCCCGAGCCGCGCGCGAGGGCCGGCACGTGAACGGCGGCCGTCGATGGGCGAGCAAGGAGAAGGATGTCCAGCAGGAACTCGCGAACGCGCAGGACGCCGCGCTCTACACCGTGGCTGGCTTCACCGGCTTGCGCCAGGGCGAGCTCCGCGCACTTCGCTGGAAGCACGTTCGGTTCGCCGACCGGACCCTGGTGGTGGTTGCGGGCATGTCAGCCGGGCTCGACTCGACGACCAAGTCCGGCAAGTGGCGCGCGGTCCCGCTGGCGCGCGAGGCGTTCGTGGCCCTGGACGAGCTCAGCCGGCGCGACTGGTTCACCGGCCCGGACGACTTCGTGTTCTGCGGCCCGGCAGGCGATCCGCTCGACGACTCGGCGCTGCGGCGTCGATACAACGCCGCGAGGGACGCGGCCGGACTTCCGCCGCTGCCCTTCCACCACCTTCGGCACACGTTCGCGACGCTGGCGATCCGCGGCCTCGATCCGGCGACGGTCCAGACACTCATGGGTCACTCGAAGATCACCACCACCGAGCGCTATCTCCATGCCCGGCCGCTGGCCGAGCTGGCGGAGCGCATGGACGCGATCTTCGAGGTCGCGGCTGTGGTTGAGCAGCAACCGACGAGGTGACCTGCGATGCGAACGCTCATATCGGAGCTCGTCTTCACGCTCACTGCGATCAGCAAGCTCGCAGCGCGCGGCATCTCCACCGACGAGGTGCTCGACCTCCCTTGGAACCGCTATCGCGTAGTGCCGAATCCGCACGGTCCAGATCCGGAGCGACGTTTCCTCATCGGTCAGACGAACGCCGGCCGCGTTCTGACGGTCGTGATCGCGCCAACCGATGAGGCGACGACGTGGCTGGTGATCACCGGCTGGGAGGCGACGCTTACTCAGCGTAGACTCCTGGATGCTGAGCCATGAGCGATCCCGTC
>JBOGYN010000155.1:0-19903 GCA_050696855.1 Solirubrobacteraceae bacterium
GATCTCGTCGCCGATCGCCTTCGGATCCATCCCGGGGGCGATCCGCTTGGCCAGCCGCAGGATCAGCCCCAGGTTCTGCATGTCGGCCCGAACCGCGGCCGCGACCCCCGGGTACTGCACCTTGACCGCGACTTTTCGGCCATCCGAGAGGGTCGCCCGGTAGACCTGGCCGATCGACGCCGCCGCGACCGGCTCCTCGTCGAACTCCTCGAACACGTCTGCGAGCTTCTCGCCCAGCTCCTCCTCGATCACCTTGCGCATGTCCTTGAAGGTCACGGTCGGGGCGGCGTCACGGAGCTCGCCGAGCTTGCGCTGAAACTCCTCGCGGTACTCCTCGGGGACGAGTCCGACGTCGAGGAATGACATCACCTGCCCGACTTTCATCGCCGCGCCCTTCATCGTCCCGAGGGCGGTGACGATCTGTTCGGCGGCCTCGAGGTGGCGTCGCTCAAGGGCGGCGTCCCGGCCGTCCTTGGAACGGGTCACGTTGGCCGCGTGGGTGCCGGCCTGACGGATCGCCTGCCCGGCGGCCAGGCCGCCGATCTTGGCGGTCCGCCCTACGCGGGAGGTCGGGATCTTGTCCTTGGCCATCAGCCGCGGGGGCTCAGCTGGCCTGCTGGATCTTCGACCCGGGCACGATGTCATCGGACCCGTCGGGCCAGCGAACCCACGCCTTGTGGCCACCGTCGTAGTCGTCACCAAGCAGGACAAGTGTGGCCGGCTCGCCCATCGCCGTGCAGGACTCATCGCCCTCGGGATCGACACCGCGCCAGATACGGACGAACTTGTTGTGCTCGAGCTCGTCGGCGACGGTGGTCGGGTCGGTGTGGCCGGGGTGGATCCGGGTGGCCGGGGCGAGCTTGAGTAGCGTGCCCATGATCGAGCGTTTGAGGTCGGCGTAAGTCGTGCTCCCGGGCGCCCGGACGCCGCCGACCGAACCCTTGAACAGCGTGTCGCCGGTGAACACGTCGGTGCCGTCGATCAGCAGCGAGAGCATCCCGGCGGTGTGTCCCGGGGTGTGGAGCGGTTCGATCACCAGGGCGCCGGTCTCGATCTTCTCGCCCGGAGTCATCGTTGCACTGGCGCCTCCGACGAGCTCGCGCTCGAGCGGGTGGATCAGGACCGGGACGTCGGGAAACTGCTCGCGCACGGTGTCGAGCTCGGCCACGTGGTCGTGATGGTGGTGGGTGAGGAGGACGTGGGTGAGGGTCAGCTGGCCGCGCTGGAGGTACTCGAGCAGCGGCGCCACCGGTCCCCCGGCATCGATCATGACCGCACGCCCCCCGAGCTCGTCGGCGACCACATAGGTGTTGGAGAGCCAGGGATCACTCATCGAACGCTCGACGATCATGACCAGAGCCTAACGGCCGGGGGCGGCCGGGACCGGTACCGGCGAGGGCGGTACGGGATCGATAGCCTGTCTGGTGCCGATGAGCCTGATCCACACCTGCTACCGGATCTTCGAGGTCGACCGCTCGGTGCAGTTCTACACCGCGCTCGGCTTCAACGAGATCGGCCGCGTGCCGATCCGCGACGAGGCGATCAACGTCTTCATGGGGCTGCCCGAGGACGGCCCCGAGCCGCGCCTCGAGCTGACTCACAACTTCGATCAGTCCGAGCCCTACGAGATCGGCACCGGGTACGGCCACATCGCGATCACCACGGCGGACCTGGATTCGACGCTCGAGCGGCTGGCCGGCCAGGGAATCGAGCCCGAGAAGCCGCCGTACACGGTCCGCGAGGGCGGCAACCGGCTCTGCTTTGTGCGCGATCCCGATGGGTATCGCATCGAGCTGATCGAGCGCGGCTGAGGGGCGGTCCAGATGGTCGATACCGCCACGATGGGAAAGCTGCTCGAGCGCTTTGCGCAGGGCGTGGCCGCGCATGACCGCGAGAACCCTGGCCACCAGAGCTGGGGAATCGGCATGGCCGCGTTCGACATCGAACGCCTCGGCTTCGAGGAGGGCGAGGAGATCCTGCCCGGGATCCTGCTCCAGGCCGACGGCGGGGTGACCGGCAATTTCCGCGTCCTCTGTGACGGAGACCACGATCGCGAGGGTGAGCAGGAGGAAGCCGAGGTCATTGACGCGGTCGCCAGCGAGGAGATCGCCGAGCCGGTCTACGCCGACAGTCCACCGCGCGTCCGGCCGCCGCTGTAGTCGCCATCCACGCGCAGAACCTCACCTCGACACGCGCGCGCCCCGGCACCTATTCGATCGTCGCGCGCGATCCGGCCACCGGCGAGCTCGGCGTCGCCGTCCAGTCCCACTGGTTCTCGGTCGGGCCGATCGTCCCCTGGGCTCTCGCCGGCGTTGGTGCCGTGGCCACGCAGGCCAACGTCGAGATCTCCTATGGGCCGAAGGCCCTGGAGCTGATGGCCGCCGGGGCCGATGCCCCGAGCGCGCTGGCCCAACTGCTGGCGCAGGACCCGCTGTCGGCGTCGCGCCAGGTGGCGGTGATCGATGGGCACGGTTCCGTGGCTGCGCACACCGGCGACAGTTGCATGCCCGAGGCCGGCGACTGCCAGGGCGCCGGAGTCTCCTGTCAGGCCAACATCATGGCCACCGATCGGGTCTGGCCGGCCATGCTCGAGGCCTTCGAGGGTCACGAAGGCCGGCTCGTCGGCCGGCTGCTGGCCGCGCTGGACGCCGCGGAGCTCGCCGGGGGTGACCTCCGGGGCCGCCAATCGGCGGCGATCATCGTCGTCCCCGCGCACGGTAACCCGTGGGACACGGTGATCTCGCTCCGGGTCGAGGACCATCGGGAGCCGCTCGAGGAACTGGCCCGCCTGGTGTCGCTGCACGAGGCCTACACCTACGCGGGACTCGGCGACGAGCGCGTCGCTGAGGGCCGGCACCAGGAGGCGGCCGAGCTCTACCTGCGCGCCAGCGAGCTGGCCCCCGGATCCGATGAGCTGCGGTTCTGGGCGGGGCTGGGAGCGGCTACCGGCGGTGACCTGGAGGCGGGGGTCGCGCACCTTAAGGCCGCGATCGACGTCCACCCGGGATGGCAGGAGCTGCTCTCCCGCCTCTCGCCCGAGACCGCGCCTGCTGCTGCGTCCCTGCTGCAGCGCCTCGACCAGTCCGGCTAGCCCGTTGGTGGCGCTGCGCCTAGCTCCCGCTGCCCTGCGCGCGAGTGTCCACCTGGCCGCCCGCTGGGGCCTGTCGCCCCGCGTCGACTGGCCGACCGCCCGTCGCCGCTTGGAGGCCGTGCAGGGCTTCCCCGGGCCACCTCGGGGGACCGGGGTCCGTCCGATCGACGTGGGCGGCGTGGCCGCCGAGGAGCTGCGACCTCCGGGCGAAGTAGATGACCACCGAGTGCTCGTCTACTTTCACGGCGGCGGCTACGTGGTCGGCTCCCCCCGCACCCATCGCTCGCTGGTCGGGCGGATGGCCGGTGCGTTCGGCGGGCCGGCACTGTCGGTCGACTACCACCTCGCCCCCGAGCACCCTTGTCCCGCCGCGCTGAATGACGCGCGCGCGGTCTGGCGTGCCCTGATCGACGAGCGGGGTCTTGATCCGGCCCGGATCGTGATCGCCGGGGATTCCGCCGGCGGTGGTCTGACACTCGCCCTGGCGCTGGGCCTGCGCGACGCCGGGGAACCGTTGCCGGCGGCTCTGGGCCTGATCTCGCCCTGGCTGGATCTAACCCTCGACGCTGACCGGCGGCGTTCTCCGGCCCCCCGAGAGGTGACGCTCACGCGTGGGCTGTTGAGTGCGTTCGCCGCCGCCTACCTCGCCGGATCACCTGCCGACGACCCCAGCGTCTCGCCGCTGCACGGAGACCTGACCGGGCTGCCCCCGCTCGTCGTCCACACCAGCGGCGAAGAGCTGATCCGCGCGGACGGCGAGCGCCTCGTTGGCCGGGCGCGAGCGGCCGGGCTGACCGTCACTCACGAGGAGCTCCCCGACCTCTGGCACGACTCGCACCTCAGCGCGGCTCTGTTGGCCGAGCCCGGAGGCGGTGCGCCCCTGCGGATGGCCGGAGCGCTCCGCGCCCACGTGGCCGGAATCTGACCCGTCGGTCAGGCGTCGATCAGGACGCCCGGGTTCAGGGCGCCGGTCGGGTCCACCGCCGCCTTGGCGCCCTTCAGCGCGAGCGCGAACGGCTCCGGGCGCTGGGCGTCGTACCACGGCCGGTGGTCACGCCCGATCGCGTGGTGATGGGTGATCGTGCCGCCGCCGGCCAGGATCGCTGCGGCCGCGGCCGCCTTGATCTTGGCCCACTGCTCGAGCTCGGCGCCGGGTTGCGCAGGGGCGAGCACCGTGTAGTAGGGCGCCGGACCGTCGGGATAGACGTGGGTGAAGCGGCAGGTCACCGACCCGGTGCCGCAGATGTCGCGCACCGCGGTACGGGTCGCCTCCAGGACCGTGCGGTGGAAGTCCGGGAACTGATCCCAGGTCACCGCAGACTCAAAGGTCTCAGAGATCACGCCCATGGCGACGAAGGTGTCGCGCAGATAGGGGGCGCGCAGGAACGCCTCGCGCCAGCTCCCCACCGCGGCTTCGCGCCGGCCATCCGCGCCGTCGCCGTCTCCGCCGTGGTCGGCGCAGCACTCGAGCGCGATCGCCAGCGCCGGATGCACCTCGTGATGGGCAGACTCGAAGCCGAGCACGAGCAGTGCGTGGGAGCCGTCCCCAGCGCCGGTCAGCGCGGCCTCGGACGGGTCAATCAGCCGGCACGCGGCCGGGTACAGACCCGACTGGGAGAGCTCGCGCACGGCGGCTGCTCCGGTGTCGAAGTCCGGGAACTGAACCCCCGCTGAGGCTCGGAAGCGGGGCCGCTCCCGGACCCGGACCCAGGCCTCGCTGATCACGCCCAGCGTTCCCTCTGAGCCGATCAGCATCCGGTCGGGTGAGACCCCGGCGCCCGAGCCGGGGAGCCGCCGTGACTCCCAGATTCCCGCCGGGGTCAGCGCCCGGACCGACTCAACGAGGTCGTCAATGTGCGTGTACAGAGTCGAGAAGTGGCCGCCGGCCCGGGTTGCGATCCAGCCGCCGAGGGTCGAGAACTGAAATGACTGGGGGAAATGGCGCAGGGTCAGCCCGTGGGCGTGCAGTTGCTCCTCGAGCCCGGGGCCGGTCGCGCCGGCCTGGATCCGTGCCGCCTGCGAGACCGGGTCGATCTCGAGCACGCGGTCCAGCGCCTTGAGGTCGATCGTGACCACGCCGGCGAAGCGCTCGGGGTCGACGTCGGGCTCGACGCCCGCGACCACGCTCGTCCCGCCGCCGAACGGGATGACCGCCGCGCCGGCGTCCAGGGCCCACTCGAGCACCGCCGCCAGCTCGGCCTCGTCGCGCGGGTGGGCGACCACATCCGGGGGATGGTCAAAGCGGCCCGAGAAGGCGCGGACCGTGTCGCGGTAGGAGCGGCCGTAGGCGTGTAGGGCCCGGTCATAGGTATCCGTACCGCAAATCGTGGCCAGCGAATCGGGCGCCGCCATACGCGCCGCCGGCAGCGCGACCGCCTCCAGCGCGACCGCCTGCCCAGGCTCTGAGGACCCGAAACCGAGGCGCCGTGCCAGGAACGTGGCCGCTTCGCCGAGCTGAAGCGAAGACGGCTGCTCGTCCTCATAGCCCCAGCCCCAGTGCTTGAGTCGGCGAGCCACGGGTCGAGCCTACCCCGGTACGGTGTAGCCGTGGCGGCCCGGAACGGCTTGATGGCGCGTGGACCCTGGGATCCTGCGCGGGTGCAGGCGAGCTGGCGCTCGGAGCCGTTTCAGCCCGCCGCCGCTGTCACCGCGGCGGCCGATGAGGCCCTCGGCGCACTCCGCCGCCGTGGCTCTCCCAGCCACGACGGCTTGGCCGCGCGGCTGCGCAGCTTCGACGCCGCGCCTGACCGGCTCACGCTTGAGCTCGAACCGGCGCGCTGGGCGCTGCGGCTCGTACCCGAGAACGCCGCTCAGAGCCTGTCGGCCCTGTGTGTCGTGCGCGCCGCTGACGGCCGCTGGCTGGCCGGACGGCGGGCGGCCTGGCTGGCCTCGTGGGCGGGGCGCTGGGCGCTGGGCGCCGGCGGCTCGGTGGAAGTGTACGAGAATCCGGCCGAGACGATGACCCGTGAGCTCGAGGAAGAGTGGTCGGTGGCGCCGGAGCGGCTGACCGTCGAGGCGCTGGTCCGTCTGCCCAGCGATGTCGTGATGCTGGTCGGAATGGCCTGGCTCGGAGAGGGCAGTGAGGACGTCACCCCCGACCCCGAGCACGACGCCTTCGCCTGGTGGCCGGCCAGCATCGAGCAGTGGCCGGACGAGGGGGACGCGCCGCTGCGTCTGCTGGCCGGGATGCTGAGCGCGGGCGAATGAGCCCCACCACTCTGATCTGATCCACCGGCGGAATGCGATACATCACCTTCCGGCGCCTGGAAGCGGTGTCGTTCGGACACTCGGCGGTCTACCTCGGCCTGCTGCTGTGCGCGTTCGTGCTCAGCAAGCCCGAGCCGGAGACGTTCATCCTCGGGCTCGGTCACGGCCTGCTCTGGATCGGGATGTCGTTGGTCTGCATCGCGGCGGCACGGGCGCGCTTGATCCCGTTCTGGCTGGCCGTCACCGTAGCCGTGCTGGGCGGGCTGGGGCCGTTCGCGGGATCCCTGGGATTCCTCGTTGCCGATCACAGGAAGGGCGCAAACAGGCGTTAGAGTGAGGGGCAGACGATGGCCGTAGATACCAGCACCGTCCAGGTAGTTATGCCCGCCATGGGCGATTCCGTGGCGGAGGGCACCGTGCTCGAGTGGCACAAGCAGGAAGGCGACGCGGTCACCGTCGACGAGACACTGGTCGAGATCTCCACTGACAAGGTCGACGCCGAGGTCCCGGCGCCCGCCTCGGGGACCGTGCTCAAGATCCACGCCGCCGAGGGCGACACGGTCACGGTCGGCAGTCTCCTGGCCGAGATCGCCGTCGGCGACGGTGCCGATGCGCCGATCAACGGCAACGGCGGCGTGCCGGAGGGCACTCCGGTCTCCGGCGAATCCCCCCCGACGACCGCTGCGGAGGCCGCCGCCGGCGGCGTCACCGAGGCCGAGGGGGTGGTTGCCGCCGAGGCGACCGAACGCCGCACGATCGACATCGTCACCCCGACGGGCGGCGAATCGGTGACCGAAGGGACGATCCTCGAATGGTCGGTCAAGGTCGGTGACGCCGTCAAGGACGGCGAAACGGTCGTCGAGATCTCGACCGACAAGGTCGACATGGAGCTCCCCGCGCCCGCCGCGGGCACGATCACCGAGATCCTCGCCGCCGACGGCGAGACGGTGACGGTCGGTCAGGTCATCGCGCGCATGAGCGCCGGCACCTCTGCTCAAGCCGAGCCCGCCGCTCCGACCGCTCCAACCGCTCCGACCGCCCCCGCGTCCGGTGCCAACGGTGCCACTGGTACCACTGGTACCACGGGTGCCACCGACATCGACGCGTCACCGGTCGCCCGCCGGGTCGCGGCGGCCGAGGGCATCGACCTCGGCTCGGTCACAGGCAGCGCCCGGGGCGGCCGCATCACCAAGGCCGATGTGCTCGCCGCCGGCAATGGCGGCGCGCCCTCCCCGGCAACGACGGCGCCCGCCGCGGCATCGGCTGGGGCTCCCGGGCCCCAGCTCATCAAGGGCGGCGGCGCGGCCCTGGCGCGGTACATGGACCAGAGCCGGTCGATCCCCACCGCGACCTCGTTCCGCACGCTCACGGTCACCATGCTCGACGAGCGTCGTAAGCAGCTCAAGAGCGGTGGCCAGCGGGTCTCGTTCACGCATCTCATCGCCTACGCGATCGCGCGCGTGGCCACCGAGGAGATGGCGGTCATGGCCCATCACTTCGAGGAGATCGACTCAAAGCCCCACCGTGTCGACGACGGCGCCGTCAACCTCGGCCTGGCCGTGGACGTCGAGAAGAAGGACGGCTCGCGCACGCTGATGGTCCCGGTCATCCGCGACGCCGGCCGCCTGGGCTTCAAGGGTTTCCTGGACGCCTATAACGCGCTGGTGGAAAAGGCCCGGACCAACTCTCTGACCGCTGACGACCTCAGTGGCGGCAACCTGACCCTCACCAATCCGGGCGGGATCGGCACGATCGCCTCGGTGCCGCGGCTGATGGTCGGCCAGGGCACGATCGTGGCCACCGGCTCGATCGCCTACCCGGTCGGGCTGGGACGGATCGGAGCTGCGATCGGCGCCGAGAAGGTCATGACCATGACCTCCACCTATGACCACCGCATCATCCAGGGCGCCGAGTCTGGACGCTTCCTGCAACGGATCGAGGCCCTGCTCGGAGGCGAGGAGAGCTTCTACGAGGGCGTCTTCACTGATCTCGGGCTGGCCGTTCCAGCGCTGCCACCGCCGCCCGCCGCCGCTCGGTCCGACATCAGCGTGGCCCCGCCGCCCGCCGTCCCGGCTGCCTCCAGCCCGGCCGAACTCAACGAGGAGCTGCTCCAGGCGGTGCAGGCCGCGACCTCGCTGCTCAAGGCCCACCGCACCCACGGTCACCTCGCTGCCCACCTGGATCCGCTGGGCCGCCAGCCCGAGGGCGACCCCTCCCTCGATCCCGAGCCGCTCGGTCTGACGCCCGAGCTGATGGCCCGGATCCCGGCCCGGATCCTGCGCATGTACGTCCCCGGCGCCACCCTCGCCGATGCGCTTCCCCATCTCAACGAGACCTACTGCGGGACGATCGCCTACGAGATCGAGCACATCTCCTCGCACCGCCAGCGCCTCTGGCTGCGCGAGGCGATCGAGTCCGGGCAGTTTCGTCATCCCCTGACCAGCGACGAGCAGAACGCGCTGCTCAAGCGGCTGACCGAGGTCGACGCCTTCGAGCGCTTCATGCACAAGGCCTACCTGGGTCAGAAGCAGTTCTCGGTCGAGGGCCTGGACATGACCGTGCCGATGATCGACGAGCTGACCCAGCTCGCCGCGACCCGGGGTGCCCGGGAAGTGGTCATCGGTATGGCCCACCGCGGCCGCCTGAACGTGCTGGCCCACAACCTCGGCCGGCCCTACGAGACGATCTTCGCCGAATTCGAGGGCTCCTCGACGCTGGAGCCGATCACCACGCTGCCCCAGGGCGGCACCGGCGACGTCAAGTATCACCACGGCGCCCAGGGCTCCTACCAGCTTCCGGGCGGCGAGTCGATCATCGTGCGCCTGGAGTCCAATCCGTCGCACCTGGAGTTCGTCGCCCCCGTGGCGGCCGGCGCGACCCGGGCGGCGCAGACCACCCGCCAGGGCCCGCACGCCCACCAGGACACCAACGCCGCGATCCCGATCATCCTGCACGGCGACGCGGCCTTCCCCGGTCAGGGGGTGGTGGCCGAGACGCTCAACCTCCAGGCGCTGGACGGCTACACGGTCGGCGGCACGATCCACCTGATCCAGAACAACCAGGTCGGCTTCACCACCGATCCCGACGACGCGCGCTCGACCACGTGGGCGTCGGACCTGGCCAAGGGCTTCGATGTGCCGATCATCCACGTCAACTCCGATGACGTGGCCGCCTGTGTCACCGCCGTGCGGCTGGCCTTCGCGTTCCGTCAGGAGTTCGGCCATGACGTCCTGATCGACCTCATCGGCTACCGGCGCTTTGGCCACAACGAAGCCGACGAGCCCGCCTACACGCAGCCCGAGATGTACCAGGTGATCAAGAAGCACCCCTCGGTCCGCGAGCTCTTCGCCCGGCAGCTGATCGACGCTGGTGTCGTCTCCGAGCAGGATTCGACCGAGATGACCGACGAGGTGTGGGCGGTTCTGTCTGACCAGCACCAGCTCCTCACGGAGCGGATTGCGGCCGCCAAGGAGCTCGAGCACGCGACCGGCGAGTACCAGCTAGACCGCACTCCGTCGCCCGAGGTCAAGACCGCCGTACCCGAAGATCGCCTCCGAGTCCTGGGCGAGGAGCTGCTCTCGGTCCCCGATAGCTTCAACGTGCACCCTAAGCTGGCCAAGCAGCTCGATCAGCGTCGAGCGGCGCTGGAGAAGGGTGACGGCATCGTCTGGGCCCACGCCGAGTCGCTCGCCTTCGCTTCGCTGTTGACCGAAGGCATCCCGATTCGCCTCACCGGCCAGGACACCGAGCGCGGCACGTTCAGCCAGCGCCACCTCGTCCTCCACGACCCCAAGACCGGCCAGGAGCACTGCGCGATGCAGCACCTCCCCGGGTCGCTGGCGCCGATGGAGCTCCACAACAGCCCGCTGTCGGAGATGGCGTGCGTCGGCTTTGAGTACGGCTACTCACAGGAGGGTCCCGAGACGCTCGTCCTCTGGGAGGCCCAGTTCGGTGACTTCGTCAACAGCGCCCAGGTGATCATTGACCAGTTCATCGTCTCCGGCCTGGCCAAGTGGGGCCAGACCTCGCGCCTGACCCTGCTCCTGCCCCACGCCTATGAGGGCTCGGGCCCGGAGCACTCCTCGGCCCGACTCGAGCGCTTCCTGCAGCTGGCCGCCGAGGGCAACATCCGGGTGGCCAATCCGACCACCCCGGCCCAGTACTTCCATCTCCTGCGCCGGCAGGCCCGAATCGCCAAGCAGCGTCCGCTGGTCGTGATGACGCCCAAGAGCCTGCTGCGGCTGCCGCTGGCCACCAGCCGCGTTGACGAGCTGACGTCCGGGCGCTTCCAGCCCGTGCTCGCCGATCCCGTCGTCGAGGCCGATCAGGTCACCCGCCTGGCCCTCTGCACCGGCAAGGTGTACTACGACCTCCTCGCCCACGCCGCCCGGGAGGAGAACCCGAGCGTGGCGGTGGGCCGGGTCGAGCTTCTCTATCCGTTCCCGCAGGCTGAGCTCATGGAGCTCGTGGCCAGCTACCCCAAGCTCCAGGAAGTCGTCTGGGTGCAGGAGGAGCCGCGCAACATGGGCGCCCGGGCGTTCATGTCACCGCGCATGCTCCAGATCCTCCCCGAGGAGCTGCAATTCGGGTACATCGGGCGCCCCGAGCGCGCCGCCTCGGGCGAGGGCTACCCGATCGCCCATGCCACCGAGCAGAGCCGGATCATCGGCACCGCGCTCGACGTCAGCCAGCCGGTCTCGCAATACCCGCGCAAGCTTCCCGGCGAGCGCTGACCCCGCACCGCTCGGCCAATACTCGGGCCGCTGAGATCAGAATCTCGCGCCGCCCATCCGCTTCTGACACCCTTCTAGTTATCCGACTTCGTAGAGACGGCTCCCGCCGCGACAACTCCAGACGGCATTTCTCGCCCACGCTCGGCGTCCACGACGTCGCCATCGATCTGGGCACCGCCAACACCCTCGTCTATGTGGGCGGGCGCGGCATCGTGGTTTCCGAGCCGTCGGTGGTCGCATCCGATGTCGGGACCGGTGAGGTCCACGCCGTGGGCTCGGAGGCCGAGCGGATGATCGGCCGCACCCCGGCCACGATCTCGGCCACCCGGCCCCTGCGCCATGGCGTGATCGCTGATTTCGAAGTCACCGAGCAGATGCTGCGCTACTTCATCCGCAAGGTGCTGGACCGACGCACAGCCCACCCGCGCCTGATCGTGTGCGCCCCGTCGGGGGTCACCGAGGTCGAGAAGCGCGCCGTTGAGGAGGCGTCGCTCGCCGCCGGTGCCCGCCGCGTGCACCTGATCGAGGAGCCGATCGCCGCTGCCATCGGCGCGGGACTGTCGATCGAGGAGCCGATTGGCCGCCTGGTCGTCGACGTCGGTGGCGGGACCAGCGAGATGGCTGTGATCTCGCTCGGAGGGATCGTCATCTCGCGCTCGGTCCGGGTCGGCGGCTATGAGATGGACGACGCCATCGCCCATTACATCCGGGCCGTCTACCAGCTGGCGATTGGATCGCGGACTGCGGAGCGGATCAAGATCGCGTCCGGCTCGGCCGTGCCCATGCAGCCTGAAGGCACCGTGGAGGTCCGGGGACGACACCTGGTCACGGGTCTGCCCACCGCCGTGCAGCTGCGCACCGAGGAGATCCGCTCGGCCATCGCGGGGCCGCTGCGCGAGATCCTCCAGGCGATCCGCGACACGCTCGAGCAGACTCCCCCCGAGCTGTCCTCAGACATCGCCCGGGATGGCATCCTGCTGGCTGGTGGAGGCACGCTGATCCGGGGCTTCGACGAGCTGGTGGCGGCCGAGACCGGCATGCCGGTCTACCGGACCGAGTCGCCGCTCACCTGCGTGGCGGTCGGGTCAGGGCAGGCGCTGGACCACCTCGACGCCTTGGCCGTGGGTCGCCACCCGCGCCGCCTGCCGACCACGCCCGACTGGCGTACCGCGCAGTCCTAGTGGGCCTCCCCGAAACGATGCACCCGAAATGGCGGTCCCGGATGACCGCCATGCAGCGTCCTCGGAGCCTCGCGCAGCGCTGCTGCGCGACGGCTCCTGCGTCCTTGCCTGACGGCCCCCGGACCTCGCCCTTTCAGGCACAACGTTCCTGGAAGACCCACTAGCCGCGACCCCGTCGGCCTCTGGTCTGGCCGAAGCCCGCCATCGGCTCTCACGTCAAGGCCTAGCCGGGCTTGTGTGACTCGCGGGTGTCAGACGTGACGAGCGCGTCACTCGGCTGAGCGCCGCGGCCACCGCGCACGCGGCGAGCAGCACCAGGAAGGGTTCGACCGGCTGGCGGAAGCGGGGCGTCTCGACGTTGACCAGGAGCACGCTCAGGGCCATCAGCACCGGCACCACCCACAGCCAGCGAGGCCCGTGCCGCGCGGCGGGCGTGAAGGCCCCGAGCACCGCCAAACAGCACAGGATCCAGAACGCGATCACCCCGGTCTGAGCGGTGGACACCGACAGGCCGATGGCCAGGGCAGAGTCGTGCCAGGCCGCGGTCCCTTCGAGCTCGAGCATCCGCTGGAGGTTGTGCCAGCCCACGTCAAGGGGCGTGAGCGGGTGGGCGCCGATGTAGTTGAGCGTCTGAGCGACGAGGCGGTCTGAGAGGGCCGGCTCGGTGTAGTGCCCGGCATTGTGAAAGAGCGTCTGGTCCTCGGGCAGCCGGATGTAGAAGATCCACTTGTAGGGCACCGGCGCGTAGGCGGCGGCCTCGCGGTTGTAGGTACCGACCACCGTGATCCCGGTTTCGGTTGAGATCGGAACGAAGGCGTGGAGCTCGACCGCGTTGCGGATCGTCCACGGGAGGATCGCGGCCGCGGCGCACGCGACCAGCAGCGCGACCGCCCCGACCGCCGGGCGGCGCGACGAGCGCCCGATCGCGCCCCGCGGAGCCCGCGCAATCGCGGTGCCGGCGGCGGCGAAGGCCAACGGGATCAGGATCAGGGCCGCGTTCTGGTGGGTCAGCGTGGCCAGCCCGGTCAAGACGCCGGCCCCGGCGATCCAGGCGTGGGGCCGAGCTGCCCGCCGCGCCCGCAGCCCGGCCCACAGCGCGGCCAGGATCAGCACCACGACCAGGTTCTCGGCCACCAGGGTGCCCGACTGCTCGATCAGCACCGGGTAGGCCGCCGCCCCGAGCATGGCGATGACCGCGACCAGGCCTCCGAGCGCCTCCAGCCCGACCAGTCCGATCAGTCCCACGGTGGCGGTGCCCAGCACGGCCATCGCGATTCGCTCTCCGGAGACGGCGGGGCGATGACCGGCCTGGTGACCGTCGAGCACGTCCACCGCGGCTAGGAAGTACGGAAAGCCGGGCGGGAAGTAGGCGGTCGGGCCCCGCGATCCACCCGCCCCCGAGCCCGGGCCGCTGCCGGTGTCGTAATCGCCGGTTCGGGCGACCATGCTGGCCAGCCGGTTGTAGGTCCCCGCGTCGTTGATCGCGTGGTAGGGCGTGCTCTCGATGTAGCCGATGCGCAGCGCCAGCGCCGTGATCAGGATGACGGCCACGAGCAGCGCGCGGAGCAGGCGCGAGGAGGTCACGGAGCGCGGAGACTAATGGGGCGCTGTCAGTGAATGCCGACGATCCCGGCGCAGACCCAGTTCGACGCGCCCGCGCCACCGTTCCAGATCTTGGTCGCGATCGCGTCCTGCTCGGCCTTGCTGGCCAGATACGCCGCCGGTCCGGGACCACCGAACAGCTTCCAGGTCGCGGGCATGATCTGGTAGTAGCCCGAGGCGCCGGCGCTGTTGGGCGGCAGGTTCTGACCGCCCGACTCGCACAGGACGATCGCGTAGGGAATCGCCCAGCCGCCTCCGGGACCGAGTGCGGCCGGCGCGGGACCGCTGGGCGCTGTGGGCGCCGGATTGGCCTGAGCGGCGGCGAGCGCGGCCGCCCGCGCTGCCGCGGCGGCGGCTGCCCGCCGCTGGGCCTGGATCCGGGAGATCCGCGAGCGCAGCGCGTTGGCCCGCGCCTGGGTGGCCTGGAGCGCGAGCTGCTGGGCAGACCGCGCGCGCTGGAGCGCCCCCTGCTTGGAGGAGAGCAATGAGTTCATGCCCGCCAGCGCACGGGCACGGAGCGCAGCACCGGCCGTGATCTGGCGAACGCTGGCCTGGAGCTTGGCCAGCTGCAGGGTCGCGCTGTCGGCCTGCGCCTTGGCCCGGCGCGTGAAGGCGATGACCGTCTGCTGTTGGGTCTCGGCCCGGCCGAGGAAGTTGATCTGCTCGAGCAGAGCGGGGAACCCGTGGGCGTTGAGCACCACCGAGACCAGATCGGGATGGTCACCCTCGTAGCCGGAGAGCAGCTGGCTGGAGAGGATCAGCCGCGCTCGGGCCAGCCGCCGGCGCAGCAGCGCCACGCGCGCCTGTTCGCGAAGCAACGAGACGTGGACGCGGGCGAGCCGGGCTCGGTCCGAAACCAGCTCGGCGCGGACAGCAGCCTCGCGGGTCTGGACGAGTTGAATCTGGCGGTCGAGCGAGGCGATCAGGCCGGATAGCGAGCCGACGCTCGAGCTGAGCTGCTGCTGTCGGGCCTGCTGCTGCCCGAGCTGGTTATTGAGCTGGTTGAGGTTCGAGTTCGCCGCGCGAGCGTTGGCGTGGGGGAGGGCCGCGAGGCCGGCCAGCACCAAGCCGACGAGCACCGCGGCGGTGGCGGCGGCCCGAACGACGGGGGCGCGGTGGCTGAAGCTCATCTGAGTTCTCGTGGTGATGCGTCGGCGGCGATCCGCCTACGGGGTTAGCTGTCGGGCTCGCGCGGATCTCGTCTGCGCTAGGCAACCAGCAGGTCGCCATTCGCCCCGGAGGGACTCTTGGGTCCCCCGCTTACCCGCAAATAGCGGGCAATTCGGCGGTCGCGAGACGATATCAGGAACGGGCGGTCCGACGGGGCCCGGGCGCCTGCCTATGCTGCCGGGGTGAACTCGACCGCCGCTCTCCGAGCCGAGCGGATTCTCGCCTCGATCCGCGCCACGCCCGCCGGCTTCGTGCGCACCTACGGCGACGTCTCGCCCGGCGCCCCCCGCCTCGCCGGCGCCGTGCTCAGCGCCTGCGAAGACGCCAGCGTCCCCTGGCACCGGATCGTGCGCGCCGATGGCACGCTGGCCAAGGGGCGGCGCCAGCGCCGGCTGCTCGAGCGCGAGGGCGTTCCCTTCCACGGCGAGCGCGTGCAGCTCTCGGTCGCCCGGCTGCCCGAGGGGCTGTGACCCCGGTGAGAGCGGGCACATGATCTGGGTTCAGCGCGAGCTGCGGTTTGCCCCCCGCCCGCGGGGCTTTCACCTCGTCACGGGCGAGGTGCTCGAGGGCCTGCCGGAGCTGCGCGAGATCGCGGTGGGGATGCTCCATCTGCTGATCCAGCACACCTCGGCCTCCCTGACCCTGAACGAGAACGCCTCCCCCGACGTCCGCCGCGACTTCGAGAGCTGGTTCAACGAGGCCGTGCCCGAGCGGGCGCGCTATTGGACCCACACACTCGAGGGCGACGACGACATGCCCGCGCACATCAAGGCCGCCCTGCTGGGGCCCGTGCTGACCCTGCCGGTCGCCCAAGGGCGTCCGGCGCTCGGGACCTGGCAGGGCATCTACCTGGGCGAGCACCGGGAGCATGGCAGTCCGCGCTCGGTGGTCGCGACGGCCTGGGGTGAGGCGGAGGCCGGCCGGCCAGCGTGACGGGCTAGCGGCCGCGCCACACGGGCGGACGCTTCTCGGCGAACGCCGCCGCGCCCTCGCGGGCGTCCTCTGAGCCCATCACCGGCCCGGCAATCTCCCCCTGGCGCTCGAAGAACTCGGCCTCGGGCCAATCCACCGATTCGGTGAGGATGCGCTTGCTCGCGGCCAGGGCGAGCGGGCCGTTGGCGACGATCTGGGCGGCGAGCTCGAGCGCCGTGTCGAGTGCTGCGCCGGGTTGCGCCAGGCGATTGACGAGCCCGAGCTCAAAGCCACGCTCGGCGAGGATCGGGTCACCAGTCAGGGCCAGCTCCATGGCGATGCCCCGGGGAAGCACCCGCGGCAACCGCAGCAGGCCGCCCGCGGCGGCGACCAGCGAGCGCTTGACCTCGGGGATGCCGAGCTTGGCGCCCCGGGAGGCGACGATCAGGTCGCACGCCAGTGCCACCTCGAGCCCGCCCGCGACTGCGAAGCCCTCGATCGCGGCGATCAGCGGCTTGGCCGCCGCGCGCCGGGTGATCCCGGCAAAGCCCCGGTCATCGACGTGCGGAGACTCGCCGGCCACGAACGCTTTGAGGTCCATGCCCGCACAGAAGCCCTTGCCCGCGCCGGTGATCACGCCCAGTGATAGTTCGCTGTCGCCGTCGAGCTCGTCCAGCGCCGCGGCGATGCCCTGCGCGAGAGCGGCGTTGACCGCGTTGCGTTGGTCGGGACGGTTGAGCGTGATCACGAGTACCCGCTCGCGACGCTCGGTCAGGACGGCGGCCTCGCTCATGCCGCGAACAGCTTGAGCTCGGGTTCGCGCTCACCGCGCAGTACGGCCAGGTCGACTTCGACGCAGGCGATCTCGCGGGCTCCGGCGAGGACGCGGGCCTGGGGTTTGATCAGCTGGGCGGCCAGCACGCCCCGGCAGCCGACGAAGGCTGGGTCCAGGCGGATCCGCTCCAGATAGCGGGTGAGCTGCTCGACGGCCTCGATCCCGGCGGTCCGCTTGATCTCCACCGCCACCCAGGCGTCACCCGCGTCGCGGCACATGAGGTCGACCGGGCCGATGTCGGTGGGCCACTCCCGGCGCACCAAGCGCAGCCCCTCCCCGCACCACTCGGGGGCGGCAGCCAGCAGTTCCTGGAGGTGCGCTTCGACGCCGTCCTTGGCCAGCGCGACGTCGGCGTCGGGCGAGCCCATCTCGTGGGTGACGTCGGAGACGACCTCGGCGAGTTCGATCTCGAGCCGTTCCTCGTGGACGCCGGCGTGCTTGCGGACCACGATTTGCCCGGGCGCCTCCTCGATCACGGTCGGCGGCGTCATCCAGTTCAGCGGCTTGACGCTTTGGCTGCCGTGGTCGGAGAAGACCATGAAGGTGCCGTCGGCCTTGATCATCAGCAGCCGCGTGGCCTCGGCCAGATGGGTACTGAGCCGGCCGGAGTAGGCGATTGAGCAACGGGCAACCATGAGACGCATCGGGACGGGAGCCTAATGGCCGCCCCGGAAGATTTGCGACCTATCATCACTCAGGTCATGCGAAGCCAGCTCCGCCCCCTGTTCGACCGCGTCGTGATCAAGGAACTCGATCCCGATCGCGTGCGCCGTTCTGGCCTGCTGGTCCCGCCCGGCTCTGACGAGCCGCCGCCCCAGCAGGGGATCGTGCTCGCGGTAGGGCCGGGTCTGGACTGGTGGGACCACGTCGGGGTCCGCATGCCGGTCAAGCCCGGCGACCACGTGGTCTTCCCGGCGGCGGCCGGCGCGTGGGTGGAAGTCGAGGAGGAGCGTCTGCTGGTCTGCCGAGTCGGCGAGCTGCTCGGGGTGCTCGAGCAGGCCGCCGACTGCCCGGCCTGCGGCGGCCGGCCGTTGGCCGCCCATGAGTCCTGCCCCGTGTGTGGCCGCGAGGGCTCGATCGCTTCGTCCTGACCCCCGGGGTCGGGGGCGGCGCTTGGGCGCCGAGAGCCCCCGCAGTCAGGCGGCGGCGCTGCGCGCCGAGAGCCCCCGCGGGGTGGCCGCACGGACCCGCGCCAGCAGCTCAACGACCTCGGCGTTACCGCCGAACTTGAGCGCCCGGCGGCAGGCGCGCTCGCACTCCGCCAGCCGATCGGTACGGGCCAGGGCGTGGGCGTAGCTCGACCAGGCGGCCAGCGATTTCGGCTCGATGATGGTCGCAGCCTCGGCCGCTGATACCTCGGCGCCGACGTCGCCGGCGAGGTGATAGGCGAGGGCGAGATCGAGCAGGCCCTCGACCGACGGTCCGGCCAGGCGCGCCCGCTCCAGGGCGGCGATCGCCGCCTCTCGATCCATCAGGCGCAACCGCAGACGGCCGAGCCGCTCCCAGGCTGACCCGTCGGCGGGCGCCCGCCCCGCGCAGCGCTCCGCGGCTTCGGCGGCGAGGTCGTAGGCGCCCATGTCCTCATAGATCCGGGACGCGAACCGCTCGGGCGTAGGGCGATCGGTGTCGACGCGGGCCCAGTCCCGGACCGTGCGCGCCGCCGCGGGGAGGTTGCCGGCCTGCCAGAAGGCGACCGTCAGCAGCCGCAGGACCATGGGGTTCTCGGCGTCGGCGTCGCGGGCGTAGACGAGGCGCCGGGCGGCCAGCGCGGCGTTGCCTTCGGCCAAGGCGTGCTGAGCGGCGGTCATGAAGCGTTGCACCCGGTCGGCGGCCGGATCGGGCTTGGAGAAGTCCACGAACTGCAGCGAGCCGGCGGGAATCGTGCGCACGCCGACCGAGAACATCACCCGGGCCCACTGCTGGGCGTCCTCCTCGTCGCCCGAGAAGTAGATCCCCGAGACGGTCCCCACGCCCCATTCGGGGTAGGAGAGACAGCGCGCGTAGCGATGCACCACCGAGTGATCGGGCACGCGGGAGCCAAACGGGTCGTGCTTGGCGCGGTCGGCGGCCGACTCGCGCTCGCGTTGCTCTTCCTCGTAGGCCCGCCGTCCGGCCTCAGCACGCGCCTTCTTGGTCGCCGCGGCTGAGGCCTTGACCGCATTGCGGCTGACGCGGCCGCCGCGGAAGGATTCGGCCAGCCGCTCGAGCTCGTCGGCGGCTTGGTTGATCGCTTGGAGGTGGCGCTGGTGCTCGTGGCGGCGCCCGGGCGGAGCGATGTCCGGATGCCAGCGCTTGGCCATCCGGCGGCGGGCCAGCTGCACAGTGCGCTGATCGAAGGGTGGCTCGAGCTCGAGTAGGAGCAGGGCAGCTTCAACGTCGAGAATCCGAGCCATGACCACTCAACGTTAGCGACTGGGGCAACGTTCTCGAGGCGCTCAGGCGTAGCCCAACGTGCCTCGGGGTGCAACAAATCCGTGCCAATCGCTCCTCGTCAGCTCGGTCCTGGCCTACGGTCGCGGCGATGGCGCTGTCTGGTCATGCCCGCCCCTCCGGCTCGGCTCACACCGGCGTGGTACGCCCGGTCATCCTGATCGCCGGACTCACCGGTGTCGGGCTCGCCGCGAGCTTGGGGATTGCGTTCATCGCCGCCCTGCTCGCCGCTTCGCAGAGCGCCTCGGGCTGCCCGCCCGCGGCGACCGCCAGCGCGGGCCAGATCGCCCTCGGCCCTCCGGGCTCGGGCGCCACGGTCGGCGCTACCGAGTACGGCGGCCCCGGGGATCCCAGCAGCGGAACCGTCGGTGCCTCCGGAGCCAGCCTGCTCGCCCACCCCGACAGCTACGCCGAGCTCGGTGGGACAAGCTTCCAAACCGCGACGGCGATGGGTGGGCTGGCCTACATGACGCCCCTGCGGATCACCTGGGGCGGCCAGTCGGCGCTGGCCTACAAGCGCGACTTCGGTCTCGGGGGCGGCCCCGTCGAGGGGCTGCCCCGGGTCATCGACCTGTGGTGGCAGTTCGCCGGTGCGCTGCGCATCCCCTACGAGCGCGGCCTCTGGTCCGGTCGCGTCCGCCTCACCCGCCCGCCGCCCGCGGGGGCCGGCGGGGTGTTGAGCCAGACGGCCTCCGGAGCGGCCGGGCCGTCTTCGCCCGGGCCGCAGTCATGTGCCGCGCCC
>JBOGYN010000156.1:0-1654 GCA_050696855.1 Solirubrobacteraceae bacterium
TACCCAGCCCGAGCAGAGGGTGCTGCGAAAAGGTGGCGATCGACACCGACCAAAGCTGCGAGCGCCCGTTACTGGACAGTCCGCTGGCGCTGCCGATGATAGTTGAGAGAGCCCGTCCGAGGGCGGAGCCAGGGACGACCAGTGGGACGATCACCGCGGCGAGCAGAAACACGAAGGCGACGATCCCGAGCCGCCGGCGCGCCCGGGGGTTGACCGCGGTCAGGGTCAGCAGTGCCAGCAGTCCGATCGCGAAGGCCACGACCGGGCCACGCGAGCCGGCGGCGGCTAGCGCTACGGCGAGGACCGGGGCGAGAACGATCCCCAACAGGCGAACGTTGCGCTGGGTAGCAGAGATCACGAAGTAGAGTGCGAGCAGCAGCCCGTCGGCGCTGGCACGTCCGAGATCGATTGGATACTCCTGGCGAGCCAGCGAGAAGCGACCATTGAAGGTCAGATGGGCGCCCCCCGAGACCAGGTTGAGCAGAAACACGATCGCGCCCAGGGCGTTCAGCGCGAACAGCACAGAGAAAAACCGCCGCGGCCCCGATTCGGCGGCGCCCACGAACACGGCGGCGACGAACAGGATCAGGACGTCGGCGATGAACAGCTGAACCTTCTGGCTTCCGTAGGTCTCGTCGGGCGAGATGCTGAGCCGCATCAGCATCAGACCCAGCAGGGCGAACGAGGCCAGGACGCCAACGCTGAGGAGCGCCCGCGGGATATCACCGAGACGGCCGCGCATGGCGACGCAAGCCAGGCTGACCGCGATCCAGAGCGAAAACACGAACGTGAAGCCGCCTTTGGGGAGCGGGTTATAGCCGACGATCGCGTCGATGAGTGGGGGTACGCCAGCGAGGGCGAGCGGAATCACCGTTGAGCGCCACGCGATCGCCGCCCCGATCACGGCGGCGGCGAGCACAAAGGAGTAAGTGGGGTTTCGCAGGAGCGGCAGCAGGGCCGCCGTGAACACGACCGCGACCATCGTGAAGACCAGCCGGGGATGCTGGGTGAAGAGCGGCGGCTGAGCTGTCCGGGCTCCCGTCCGACGCCCTTGGATCGTCCCTGGAGACCTTTGAATCACGCCGGCCCAGTGTATTGGTGCCCCGGCCGTCAAGGCTGCGACCGGGGACGCACGCGGGAGAGCGCCCGCGAGAAGAACGCCGTGTAGAGACTCAGGTCAGCTCGAGTCGGCACGATCAGCTCGCGGATCGGAATCCCGCTCACGCGATGTAGAGCGATCAACGATGCCAAGCCGTAGGTCGTGTAGGCGCAAACGGAGGCAATCGCGCCGCCCATCACGCCGAGCGGTGGGATCAGGACAAAGTCGAGCACGACGGTCACGCCGGCTGCCAGCGCGGCGAGCTGGGAGGAAAGCCCGGGCCTTCCGCGTCCACTCAGGTCGCTCTGGATGACCAGGCCCATGCCGAGAAACCACACTCCTGGAAGCAGGACCAGCATCGGGGCGATGGCCGGATCGAAGCGCCGTCCGTAGGCGAAATAGATGATCACGGTGCCGATGCCGCAGTTGGCGAGGGCCGCGACACCCGCGAGGATCCCGTGGTGGCGCAGGGAGCTGATGCTCACCTGGTCCTGACGCTGATCGCCCTCGTAGTGGGAGATGAGCGGCAACAGACTGGACTGAAACGCGGTGGCG
>JBOGYN010000157.1:0-2578 GCA_050696855.1 Solirubrobacteraceae bacterium
GCGCCATCATGCGCGCGAATCCAAGTGTGCTTGTCGCCATTCGCGCTGAAGGTCGACCACGCCGCGTACATCGGGCGTCTCATCGACGGTCAGTCATCGGCGTCTTCGATGAGCTCACCTTCCCATGCCTCGCGGCCCTCATAGCTCGCGAACAGGGCGATCACGAGCCCCGCGACGGAGTCAGCCCAGGTCCAGCCGACGGCTCCGCTGAGGATCAACCCGAGCAGCGCCGAGAGCGCGAGCCAGGCGCAGAAGCCGGTCTCTGCGGCGTCAGCCAGCACTAGAGGGCTGTCGAGCTGGTTGCCGAGTGTGCGTTTGCGCCATGCCAGCGCCGGCATGGTCACCAGCGCCGCGGCGCTGAGCGCAATCCCAACCGGTGAGTGCTCCGGAGCGGAGCCTGTGAACAGGCTGATGACGCCATCGACCATCAGGTAGGTAGCCAGGACCCAGAAGCTGACGGCGATCGCTCGCAGGGCGCGCCGGTCGCGGCCGCGCTGTCTTGCGTGCTTGCGGCGGCTCGTGCTCGCAGGCGCCTGAGGACGAGGCTTGCGGAGAACAGCTCGATCAGGGAGTCAAATCCAAAGCCGGTGAGCGCGAGTGACCCGGCCATGATCCCGGCGAGATCGCCACGCTGGCCTCGACCACCGTCCACGCGATCGTCGCGGCCTCCAAGCGCACGGCACGGCGCTGCAGGGTGGGAGTAGCGAGCGCGATCAAGAAGACTCTCTCTGAGAGCGGGGCGACGTGGGGACCGCCTCCTGAGTCTCGCACTGAGCGTCCGACGCGAGGTCCCCTGCATTGAGTGAACTACCGGTGAGGATCAACCGATGTGATGTTGATCGTGTAGTTCCAGCTCCGTGCTCGGTGGCCTGTCCCCACCTCGACCGGGTAGCGCCATCATCGGCGCGAAATCCGACGCTTGGTATTTGTCGCCATTGACGCCAAGGGGTGGCGCTTGTCGCGGTCAGTGCGGCCCGTGAGGGCCGGGGTGAAGCGAGCACGAAGCGGCGTCCTTGACGGCCGAGGAGCGCACGCTATAGGCGGCTGGTGGGCCGTAGACCGATGACGGGGAGCTGGGTGACGAGTCGCCGGCGGGCGTCTTGGGTGCTGTCGTAGGACCAGCCGACCAGCCAGCTGAGGAGGCGTTGGATGATGGGCGCGATGAGGCGGTTTCGGTGTTCGTATTGGGCGAGGACTGCGGAGGCCTCGGTTGTGTCGAGCTGGCGATGGGTCGGTGTGAATCGGTCGTGTCCGATGGCGACCTCGATCGCTTCGTGGGCGAGGAGGTTGCGATACCACTGTGCTTGGGGGCCGAGGCCGGCGATCACGAAGACCTCTCGGGTTCTGTGGTCCTGGCCGATGACTTCGAGCATCGTCTCATAGCGGCGACCGGACCGGCGGCCGAGATGGGTTAGGCGCAGGAAGCGACGACCGAGGAGCCAGCCGGCGTGGCAGTCGTAGAGGTGAGCGGGAGCGTGGAGCAGACTGGTGAGGATCGGTCCGGGCGTGCGGCTGGTCATTGGCTAATGCGCTGTTGGGCGAGGGGTGGGTTTGAGTGGCGCCGGCGTGGTGGCGGGTTCGGTGTCGTGGTGGTCGGGGGTGCCGTAGCGCGCGAGGTAGGCGCGTAGGACGCGGCGGTGGGTGACCCATCCGATGGGCTGGTCGTGCTCGTCGGTGACCGGCAGGCCTTCGTCGTCGCTGCCGCCGAGCGCTTGGACGGCGTCCTCGAGGGAGTCAGAGGCGTGCAGGCGCGGGACCTCGCGGGCCAGGCTGGCGCCGTTAGCCGTGTCGTCTGGGCCTTGGTCGATCGCCCGTTCGATATCGACCGCGGCGATGATGCCGATGAGCGCGCCGTCTGTCGTGATGACGGGTAGGGAGTCGGTTCTCTCGGCGGCGAACCGTTTGACGATCGCGGGCAGCGGCTGGTCGGGCTTGAGCGGTTTCGGGGGTCGGCCCATCGCTTCAGCAACCGTGATTTGCGCCATCCGGCTGGGCGTTTTGGGTGTGTCGATGTCGATCCCTCGGCGCCTGAGCTTGAGCGTGTAGATCGTGTCTTTGGTGATCTTGTTGCTGAGCGCGGTGGCGACGACGATCGCGCACATCAGCGGCAGGATGATGCGGTAGTTGCCGGTGAGTTCGAAGATGATGATCAGGCCGGTGATCGGCGCGCGGGCACTGGCGGCGAACACGGCGCCCATCCCGACCAGTCCGTAGGCGCCGGCCGCGGCGGCGAGATGCGGCATCAGGTGATGCGCGATGGTGCCGTAGGCCGTGCCGAGCATTGCCCCCATGAACAGCGAGGGTGCGAAGACGCCGCCCGAGCCGCCGATCCACATCGTCAAGCTGGTCGCGAGGATCTTCGCGGCCAGCAGACCGACGAGAACGAGCACCACGTAATGGCCGCCGACGGCTGACTGCAGGACCGGGTAGCCGACGCCATACATTTGCGGGACTGCGAGCAGCAGGAGTCCGAGCAGGATCCCGCCCGCTGCGGGTCGCAGCCACGCCGGGCCGCGCCAGAGCCGGTCGGCGAGGTTCTCCCCAGCGTAGAGCACGCGCACGAACGTCAAGCCGACAC
>JBOGYN010000158.1:0-2820 GCA_050696855.1 Solirubrobacteraceae bacterium
GACGCGGTGCTGGCGCCTCCGGCGCCGTTGCGGGCCGTGACCGTCACTGTCCAGCGTCCAACGCTGCGGGGCGTACCGGAGATCAGGCCCCTTATGCGGTCAAGCGTCAGCCCCGCCGGTAGGCCAGTGGCCGAGTAGCTGACCGATGCGCCCGGGGCAGTTGAGGAGAAGAGATGCAGGCTCACGAACCGTCCGATGGCGACGCTCTGCGCCCGCGGCGCGGTCAGGGTGATCGCGGCGCCGCACAGCGTGTCTCCCAAGCCGGCCGCCGGAGCCCCGAGGCCCGAGGCCATGTCGTAGCCGGGGCCGGCGGCGTATCCCGGCGCCGAACCAAACGCGTTGGTGCCCGAGGTGACGTCTGTGAAGTTGGGGGCGTACTGGTCCGCAGCGCTGCGATACAGCGCGGGGTTCAGGAAGCCGAGGGGGTGGCCGCCGCAGGCCGGCGAGGCGTCGGCCAGGGCGGTCAACGCCGCGATCGTCGGGGTGGCGATGCTCGTGCCGCCGACGATCCGCCAAGCGTCGAGGTAGTAGGCGACGTATCCGTTGGCCGGATCGCCGTGGACCGAGAGGTCGGGAAGCTCGCGGCAGGCCGTGCCGGATGAGCGGCAGGTGATGCTCGACTGGGCCTGGGCAACGCCGTCCTGGTAGGCAGGGCGGCCCCACAGGCGCGAGACGCCGCCGCCGGTGGCGCCGAACGAATCGCTCCAGACGAAGTCCTGAGAGGCGTGCCGCGAAGTGGCCCCGACGGCCGTCACCCACGGCTGGCTGGCCGGATCGTCGACCGCCGGACGGTGATCGCCACAGTCGTTGGAGCCCAGGTCTCCGGCGGCGGCCAACACCGACTGGCCCTGCACCGCGGCCTCCTGGAAGAGGGTGCTCTCCGCGGCCGCCGGGACCGCACCCGCGAGTGCCTCGCACAGGCCCCAGGCGGTCGAGATCACCTGGGCGGAGTTGTCGTTGATGATCCGGCTGTAGGTGTCGTACGCCCCGGCGCCCGTGGCCGGACCTTCGTAGACCTTGATCGAGGCCTGGGAGGCAAGGCCGATCAGATCCTGCACGTCCATCGCAGCCTCGCCGCTGCCGTAGCCGACGCCGGCGCCGCCGTCGACGGGAATCGTGGTCACGCTGGTGCTCGTCCCATAGCAAGCCTGGTAGGCCGCAACGTCAGTGGCGCTGAAGGGCTCGAGCTCGTACAGGGCGACAGTGACGCCCCGCCCCTGGTTGCCGGCGGTGTAGTAGTTGGAGAGGCCGTAGGCGGACGCGATCTGCGCGGCTGTGTAACCCGCGCCGCCGGCCCCGGCGTCCCGGGCAGCGGCACAGGGCTGAGGACCGGCACCGGCCAGGATGGCGTCGTGCTTGGTCATAGTCGCCCCCGCCTGCTGACCACCGGCCGGTCCAGCGCGGCTGGGTCGGTGCACGATCACCGAGGCGCTTGGTGCCACCGACTGCAGCCCGACGATGCCCTGGACGAGGCCGGCGATCGCGCCGCTCACCGTCGGCGCAGCGGCGTGGGTATAGCCGGTTGCGCCGCCGGCCACGGCAAACCGCTCAAAGGATGTGGAGAAGGCGCGGGAGGCAACCGCCGCCGTGCCCGTGAGAGGCAGCGTAAGCCGGTTGGGCGCGCTCGGGCCGACGGTCAGGCCCTGAGCCACCAGCGCTCGCCGGACACCGGCCATCTCGACCGGGGTGGGACCGAAGCGCGCTGCGAACTGCGCGACGCTGAGATACCTGTGATAGAGCGGCGAACCCGGAGTCACGACCGCGTGGGCGTAGGCGGCGAGCTCCGCGGCATGGCGCGGGACGAGCGCCACCGTGGCGTGGACCAGGTTTGTCTGAGGGAGGATGCCGAGGTCGCGTGCGCCCGCGGGGACAGACGCGAGCGGCAGACGTGAGAACCGGACGCGACCGGCGTGGGCGGCTGACGCGGCGCCGAACAGCGCGCCCGGCACCACGACCAGCAGCAGAATGAGCAGTCGCTGGCGGCGCTGGGCCATGCCGCCCTATCGACGCTGTGGGACGACGAGGCCTCGGATCCCACCGGTTTCTAGACGACTATTCCATCGCCCCCGGCAAGCGGGGCTGGCGGCTAGAGCGGAATGTTGCCGTGCTTGCGCTTGGGGCCCGGCTCACGCTTGGTCTGCAGCGTCTCGAGCGCGGTGATGATCTTCGGGCGCGTCTCGTGGGGAATGATGACGTCGTCGATGTAGCCCCGTTCAGCCGCCACGTAGGGGTTGGCGAAGTGCGCCTTGTAGTCGTCGATGAGCTTCTGGCGGCGCGTGTCGGGGGTTGGCGAGGAGGCGATGTCCCGGCGGTAAATGATGTTGACCGCGCCTTCGGGGCCCATCACAGCGACTTCGGCACCGGGCCAGGCGAAGTTGAAGTCAGCCAGCATGTGCTTGGACGCCATGACGTCGTAGGCGCCGCCGTAGGCCTTGCGGGTGATGATCGTGATCTTGGGGACGGTTGCCTCGGTATAGGCGTAGAGCAGCTTGGCCCCGTGGCGGATGATCCCTCCATACTCCTGGGTGGTGCCGGGGAGGAAGCCCGGTACGTCCACGAAGGTGATCAGGGGGATGTTGAAGGCGTCGCAGAAGCGGACGAACCGGGCGCCCTTGGTGCTGGAGTCGATGTCCAGCGTCCCCGCCAGGTGCCGCGGCTGGTTAGCCACGATCCCCACTGGATGACCGTCCAGGCGGGCGAAGCCGATCACCAGATTGGGGGCGAAGTGCGGCTGTATCTCGAAGAAGTCCTCGTCGTCCACCACGGCGGTGATCGCCTTAATGATGTCGTAGGGCTTGGTGGCCAGCGGCGGGATCAGGT
>JBOGYN010000159.1:0-3376 GCA_050696855.1 Solirubrobacteraceae bacterium
CCCGCTCAGGGGCTCAGTGACACGGCGGGTACAGGCAGGGGGTGGTTGAAGTGGTGCTCGTCGACGTGGTGGTCGGCGGGGGCGGAGACGTCGACTTTCCGCGCAGCACGTGCCACGTGCCCTTGAAGCTCTTGACAGCCTCGCCAGTGGCGGCATGCCTGCGGCTGTCGAGGGCGAACGTGTAGAGCGGATGACCGTTGAGCGTGACCTGCAGGAAGCCGTCGCGGTGCCACGTGCCGAGCTTGCCCGAGATCGCGCTCGCCTTGTGCAGGCTCTTGACTGACGCCACCTTGACCGGGGGCCAGAACTGGAAGCAGCCGTTGGCCTGGGTGCATTTCGGGTGGCGCGCGGAATCGCCGCTCAGCTGATACACTGCGCGCCCGGGGACGTTGACCACGATGCTCGCCACCGTCGTCTTGTGCGCTTGGTCGGTGACCGAAGCGTGCTGTGCGATCTGCAGCGTGGGCTTGGGCACGATCGCGGCGCTCACGATCCCGGCGACCGCAACCGCGACCGTAAAGCCGACGCTGACCGCTATCACGAGCATCAGGCTGAGCTTGGAATACCTCTTGAGACCCGGCACACGACCTCCTCGGCGAACATGAGCGTTATCAGTCCTTGGGACGCCGCCGCGGCTGGTTCCTTCCCCGGCCGGGTGAGTCCCCATGGTGACCCCCGCTAGCCTGGCGCGCAACCGATGTCTGCCAACGGCACTTCCACGGTCTTCCTGGTCGCCGCGCCGGGGACTGCATCCGAGCCGCTCATGAACTCGCTGCGCATCGCCGTGGGCAGCAGCGGGACGGCCGCGCTGGTCACCGTCGCCGTTGGGGAAGGCCCCGGGCAGTCGGTGGCGAGGTTGGCGGCCGCCTTCGTCGACGCGCATTTCGTGTTCCTGGCCGCCGACGCGGCCGGGGTCGTTCCCGCCGACGTGACCGCACTCGCAGCCGAGCGCTGGTGTCGGGTCGATCACCCGGCGCTGCTCGCCGATCCGCGCGCGGAGTTGCGCCGGCTCTGCGAGTTCGCGGCGATCGCGTACGACCAGGCACTCCTGACGCCGATCGAGGCGGCGGCTCGGTTCGCTGCGACCGAAGCGCCCGACAACTCGCCGTACGCGAGCGCCTCCACGGAGAGCTTCAAGCAGGCCGTCCAGGAGAGCGGCGGCTCGCTGCTGGTCTCCACCTACCAAACCCACCGCGTTGTGTGCGTCCGCGCCCACGAAGGCGAGCTCAACACGCACTTCCGCACCTATGACAAACCGATGGGCATGGCGGTCGGTCCCAGCCGGCTCGCGGTCGGCACCCTGCACGAAGTCTGGGATCTCCGGGACATGCCGGCGGCCGCGGAGAAGCTCGAGCCGGTAGGCCGACATGACGCGTGCTATCTGCCGCGCAACCGCCACGTCACCGGTGACATAGCCATCCACGACCTCGGCTTCGCCCAGGGGGAGCTGTGGGTGGTGGCGACCGCGTTCTCGTGTCTGGCCACGCTCGACGCCGATCACAGCTTCATTCCTCGCTGGACGCCGCCGTTCATCACCCGGCTCGCGCCCGAGGATCGCTGCCACCTCAATGGCTTGGCGATCGTGGACGACCGAGTCACGTACGTGACGGCGCTGGGGACCGGCGACGAGGCGAGCAGCTGGCGGGCGGGCAAGGCGACCGGCGGGGTGCTCATCGATGTCGCCTCCTCGCAGGTGGCGATCAGCGGGCTTTCGATGCCCCACTCGCCGCGCTGGCACCTCGGCCATCTGTGGCTGCTCGAGTCGGGCAAGGGCACGCTGAGCGTCGCCGACCCACAGAGCGGGCGCGTGGAGACGGTGGCCGAGCTACCGGGCTTCACCCGCGGCCTGACCTTCGTCGGTGATACCGCATTCGTCGGCCTGTCTCAGATCCGTGAGTCCTCGACCTTCGGTGACCTGCCGGTCACGCACCGGCTTCAAGAGCGCCAGTCCGGGGTGTGGATGGTGAACGTCCGCTCGGGAGCGATCACCGGCTTTCTCCAGTTTGAGGACCTGGTGCAGGAGATATTCGACGTCGCGTTCCTACCGGGAAAGCGGTGGCCGGAGATCGCCGAGGCGAGCGGCCAGACGACCGGCCAGTCCTACGTGCTGCCCAGCTGAGCGGGCTCGGGCGCGTGCGCGCCCGGGAAGTAGTGCACCCGGATGTGATCGCCCTTGGCGTTCTCGCCGATGAAGATGTAATCGGTCGGCCAGCGGGCCTTGGGACCGTAACGGGCGATCGGGCCGGGACCGCCACGCTTGAGGACCTCGTTCTCGACTTCGAACAGCAACCCGATCGCGCGTCGATCGGCGCCGCTCGCGAAGCGTGCTTGCAGGTAGTCACGCCCCGCGTAGGCGAGCCCCATCATGACGCCCGCCTTGCGGTGCGCCGCAGCCACGAACTCGCGGCCGTACCACAGCCGGGCACGAAGCTGCTCGTTGTACTCGAGGTAGGCGGTAGAAACACCCGCCGGCGTTCCCTCGGGATCGGTCGCGACGAGCAGCACCTCACTCACACGACGCTGAGCCTCTTCGGCAGGAACAACACCTTCGCTGGCCCAGAGGTCGATTACGTCGGTCTCGCTGATCCGATCCTGCTCGGCGAACACCTCGAGCCGGTAGCCACTATCCAGCGTCCAGCTGTGTTCAGGCAACGCTGGTGTCCTTGGTGATGTCGGCGTCCTCGAAGTAGCCGATCCGGACCTGCCGCCCGTCCTGCAGGTAGCCGGCGTAGAGCATGCGCGGGTCAGACCATTCGACCTCCGGTCGGCGGCGGCGCTCCTCTGGGTCGGCAATCAGCACGCAGAGTCCGATCGGTGAACTCGGCTGATGATCAAACTCGCTGTCGAGCGCCTCGAAGGTGGCCCGGATCATCTCGGGGCCGTCCTGGGCCGGCTCGAGCAGGAGACTGCGGTAGATCCAGAAACGGCGCCCGCCGATCAATCCCACCTCGGCGGGATACACCGAGCTCACCCCGGCGACCGCGCCGTCGCGACGCAGCACGCAGACCAGCTCGCTCAGACGCCGCCGCGCCTGGTCGCCGGTCAGGACGCCCTGGGCCTCCCAAAACGCCAGCACCTCGTCGCCATGCCCGCTGTCCAGACGCCCGCGGACGACCTCGATCATGGGCCAGCACCTCGTTCCACGGTCGCCGATCCTAGCTCCAGTGCTCCGCGCCGCCCGCCCGCGGCCAGGTCGGAGTTCTGACCGCAGACCCCGGTACCTACCCAGACCTCTGTCTAGTTCGTCCGTGAGCCCTTGTTTGTCGACCGGGGCGAGATGTACAGTGCGGCGCGCGGGTTTCCGGGTTTTCTCATCCAGGGGGTAGTTGCGTGACTGTTCGGTCCTTTCAGCGTGCCCACGCTCGTCGCCGAGCGC